>DASUAD010000272.1:0-10144 GCA_035763965.1 Thermoanaerobaculia bacterium
CGAGAGCGGCGCGCGCGTCGCGTACGGCCGGGCGATCGAGATCGACCCCGGTTCGGCCGAGGCGCGAAACGACTACGGGGTGATGCTCTACCGGGCGGGAGACGTCGATCCGGCCATCGAGCAGTTCTCGGAAGCCGTGAAGATCCGCTCGGACGAGCCCGCGTACCACGAGAACCTCGGGCGCGCCTATCGCAAGAAGGGAATGGCGAAGGAAGCGGAGAGCGAGCTCGCGGAAGCAGCGCGCCTCGGCGCGGCGTCCGCGAGTCTCTGGTCGGCCCTCGGACACCTCCGCGCCGAGCAGAAGAACGCGGACGAGGCGCGGGCCGCGTTCTCGTCGGCGCTGCAGGCCGAGCCGGGAAGCGAGGAGGCCGCGAGCGGCCTCGCCGCCTTGCTCTTCGAGTCGGGCAAGGTGGAAGAGGCGGAGACGGTCCTCACGAAGGCGCTCGAAGTCAATCCGGGCTCCGCGGTCCTCTGGAACGATCTGGGAGTCGTTCGCATGCGCCGCAGCGACTTCGCGGGCTCGGTCGAGGCGCTGCGCAAGGCGCTCTCGCTCGAGAAGCCTCCGGACGCGGCGAAGGCGAACCTCGAGCGCGCCGAGCACCTTCTCGCGCTCGACCGCGCGGCGACCTGACGCGACCGGCGGGTCCGTGCTCCTTCTCCTGGCGCTGCTCTCTCTGGGCGCCTCTCCCCCGGCCGTGACCGACTCCGCACGGAGCTACCGCGCCGAGATCGAGAAGTGGCGGGCCAATCGGATCCGCCGCCTCACCTCCAACGACGGATGGCTGTCGGTCGTGGGCCTGTCGTGGCTCGAAGAGGGAGAGAACCCGGTCGGGTCCGACCCGACGAACCGCGTGTCACTCCCCGCCGGGCGTGCGCCCGCGCGGCTGGGCGCCATCCGCCTCTCACAGGGGAAAGCGCAGTTCACCGTCGCGCCGGGCGTGCGGGTCTCCCACGACGGAAAACCCGTCACGACGATCGGGCTCGCTCCGGACGCCGACGGTGAGCCGACGGTGCTCGAGCACGGGACGCTTTCGTTCTACCTGATCCGCCGCGGCGAGCGGCTGGGCGTGCGCGTGAAGGACAGCGCCGCGCAGGCGCGGAAGGCCTTTCATGGAATTGACAGCTACGCCGTCGATCCGCGATGGCGCCTGCCCGCCCGGTTCGTGCCGTATCAACCGAAAAAAACGATTCCGATTCCGAACGTTCTCGGCGCCGTCACGCAGGAGCCCTCGCCGGGCGCGGTGGCGTTCACGATCGGAGGCAAGGAATACCGGATCGACGCCGTCGACGAGGAAGGAGAAGAGGACCTGTTTCTCATCTTCGGCGACCGCACGAATGGAACCGAGACTTACGGCGCGGGCCGCTTCCTTTACGCTCCGCGCCCGGGACCGGACGGGAAAACGGTCGTCGACTTCAACAAGGCCTACAACCCGCCGTGCGCGTTTACTGCTTACGCGACGTGTCCTCTCCCGCCCCCCCAGAACCGCCTCCCGATCGCGATCGAAGCCGGCGAAAAGCGGTACGGGGAGCACTAGGGGTCAGGCAGGCAATCTGGCAATTTCGAAGCCTAATACCAGAATGCCTGCCTGACCCCCTACTCCAGGGCTTCGAGCAGCTCCGCCAGCATCCGCGCGGTCGCTCCCCAGATCACGTGGTTCCCGTATCGGTAGAAGAGCACCGGCTCGTCGCGGTCCGGAAGGAGCCTCGTCTCCTTGATCGCGGGATCGCGCAACGCGCCGATCGGGGCCTCGACGACCTCCGCGATCTCGCTCTCCGCCGGCGTGAAGACGTAGGGCTGCGGGATTGCCGCGACGTAGGGCTCGACGTAGAAGTCCGTCACCGTCACCATGGGGGAGAGTTTTCCGAGGAGCCTCACGTCGGACGGCCGCACGCCGAGCTCCTCCTCGGTCTCGCGGAGCGCGGTGCGCGAGAGATCCAGGTCATCCGGCTCCTCCGCGCCGCCGGGGAACGAGATCTGCCCGCGGTGATGCTCGACCGTTTCGGTCCGGCGGGTGAAAACGACCCAGAGCATCGAGTCGCGCACGAAGAGCGGCACGAGCACCCCCGCGCGCCGGGCGGCTTCCCGCTTCGTCGGGTCGCGCCGCTGGAGCGCGGTCAGCCGACGCTCCAGGTCTTCCATCCAGTTCATCGGGCTACTTCGGGCTCGCGACTCTGGGCTTCGAACTCCCGGTTTCGGCCGACGACTTCAAGACCGCCTCGATGAACGGGGTCAGCGCCCCGTCGAGGACCGCGTCGGTGTTCCCCGTCTCGAAACCCGTCCGGTGGTCCTTGACCATGCGATAGGGGTGGAGCACGTACGATCGGATCTGGCTCCCCCACTCGATCGACTTCTTGTCTCCCACCCGCTTCTCCTCTTCCGCCCGGCGTTCGTCGAGCGCCTTCTGGTAGAGGCGTGCCCGCAGGACTTTCATCGCCATGTCGCGGTTGCGCCCCTGGCTGCGCTCGTTCTGGCACGTGACGACGATGTTCGTCGGAAGGTGCGTGATGCGGACCGCGGAGTCGGTCACGTTGACGTGCTGGCCGCCCGCGCCGCTCGAACGATACGTGTCGATTCGAAGGTCCTTGTCGGCGATGTCGATCTCGATGTCCTCGTCGACCTCGGGCGAGACGTAGACGGAGGCGAAGGAAGTGTGACGCCGTTTCGCGGCGTCGTACGGCGAGATCCGCACGAGACGGTGAACGCCCATCTCCGTCTTGAGATAACCGTACGCATGGTCGCCGATGACGTGGAGGGTCGCGCTCTTGATACCGGCCTCGTCGCCGTCCTGTCTCTCGATCAGTTCTGCTTTCCAGCCCCGCTGCTCGCAGAACCGTGTGTACATGCGCAGCAGCATCTCGGCCCAGTCCTGGGACTCCGTGCCGCCGGCGCCCGGGTGGATCATCACCCAGGCGTTCTTCGAGTCCTCGGGCGCGCCCATCTTGACGGCGAGCTCGAGGTCGTCGGCGAACTCGCGAGCGGATCGCAGCGCTTCGCGGGCGTCCGGCTCCGCCGGCTCTCCTTCACGCAGGAGGTCGGCGATCGTCGAGAGCTCGTCGGAGAGCTCGTCCAGGCGCTCGACGGTTTCGAGAGTCCTCTCGTGGGTGCGGACCTGCCGGAGGGTCTCCTGCGCTTCGTCGGGCCGCGACCAGAAGTCCGGCGCCGACGCTTTCTGCTTCAGCTCTTCGAGCGCGCTCCGCGCGGCGTCGCGATCAAAGATAGCCCCGGAGCGCAGCGAGGCGTCCCGAGGCGTCGGTGAGAGCGGAAACGAGGTCGTCGCGTTCGGTCATCTATGGGGTTCGCGCGGCGCGCGAGCGGCGCCAGCGAACGAAACCGAAGATTAGCACGCCGACCGCCACCGTGTCGCAGAGACCCGAGAACGCGAAACCGTACCGCGTCCAGGGTGTGCGATTCGTGAGGAGGCGCGCGGCGCCCCGGAGCGTGCCCTTCTCGTCGCGACGGAGCTCCGCGAGAATGCGACCCTTCTCGTCCGCCATCCCCGAAATTCCGGTGATCGCCGCCCGCAGCAGGTAGCGCTCGTTCTCGACCGCGCGCAGGACCGCGCCCGCGAAGTGCTGGGCCTGCGCCCCACCCGCTCCGTACCAGGAATCGTTCGAGATCGTGGCGAGCAGGTTCGCGCCACCGCGCACCTGCTTCCACGACAGCACGGGATAGAGGATTTCGTAGCAGACGCCGGTCCCGACCAGAATGGGGACAGATCTATTTTTCGGGGGGCCGGTCGAGGGCAGGTCGCCTCGGAGCACCGTCGGCTCCGATGCAGCCGAGAACTCGCCGATCTCGGTCGACACCTGCCGGACGAAAAAGAAAATCCGCGGCAGCGGAACGTATTCGCCGAACGGCACGAGGTGAACCTTGCGGTACGGCTGCCCCATACCGCGGGGCGTCAGGAGCCGGGCGGAGTTGTAGTAGCGGTCGTCCGTCTCGATGTCGACGTCGTTGAAGAGAATCGCGCAGCCGCACGACCTCGCGAGATCGGTCAGGTCGCGCCGCAGGACCGCGCTCGTCTCCCAGTAGACCGGAAAGGCGGATTCCGGAATCACGATCAGGTCGGGGCGGGCCGCCGCGGCCGCGCGCGCCTGCTCCATGACCTCGGCGTAGTTCGCCGGAATCCGCTCGGAACGCAAGCGCGACTCCTGCGGGATGTTCGGCTGCAGGAGGGCGACCGAGACGGTGCCCGCCGCGGGACGGGGTCGCACCGCGAGCCGCGCCGCTCCGACGATTCCGACGGCGAGCGCGAGCAGCGCTGCCGCCAGCACCGGCCGAAGCCGCCGGCGCACGACCGCCGCGGCGACGAGCGCCGAGACGGTCACGATGAGAAATCCGACTCCGTACGCGCCCCAGAACGCGGCCGACTGGATCCAGATCGGATGGCGATAGAGCGCTTCCGCCGTCAGGTTCCAGGGAAACCCCCGGTAGACGTTCGCGCGCGCGTGCTCGGAGGCGAGCCAGAGAAAGGGGAAGAGCACGAACCGCCACCCCGAGCCTCGAGGCGCGACCGCGACGACCGCCCACCCGACGACGGCCGGCCACTCCGCGAGGATGGCGGCGAGGATCAGGAGGGAGAGAACTCCCATCGCGCCCGACTGGCTCCCGAAGCGCGTGACGACGTAAAAGATCCAGGGGATCGAGACGAGCCAGTAGGCCATCCCGAAGAGAAACCCGGAGACGAGGCCGCGCGACCGTTTCTCCTCGACCGCGAGCGCCCCGATCCACGGCACGAGCGCGAGCGGCGCGAGGAGCGGCAGCTCGTACGGCGGGAACGCGAGGGCGAAGAGGATTCCCGAAGTGACACCGGCGGCGGCCGTGCGCCAGCGTCCTCGTTTCCCGTTTCCCGTTTTACGTTTCCCGGGCGGCGTGGGCCGCCAGAAGGGCCTCCTCGGCGCGATAGGAGGAGCGAACGAAGGGTCCCGAGAACACGTGCCGGAAACCCATCGCCTCCCCGGCCCGCCGATAGTCGTCGAAAACGGCCGGCGGCACGTACTCTTCGACCGGGAGGTTCTCGCGCGAGGGGCGCAGGTACTGCCCGATCGTGATCACGTCGACCGCAGCCGCGCGCAGGCGCGCGAGGAGGTCGAGCACTTCTTCGCGCGTCTCCCCGAGCCCGACCATGAGCCCGGACTTCGTCGTCAGTCCGGGCGCGAGGTCCTTCGCCGCAGCGAGGATTCCGAGTGACCGATCGATGTGCGCGCCTCTTCGGGCCCGGGCGTAAAGACGGGGGACCGTCTCGACGTTGTGGTTGAAGACGTCCGGCCGCTCCTCGACGACGACCCGCACGGAGTCGAACCGGCCGCGAAAATCGGGAACGAGCACCTCGATGCCCGGCGGCGGATCGAGCCTCCTCAACGCGCGGATGGTGGAGACGAAATGGGCCGCGCCTCCGTCGGGCAGGTCGTCGCGATCCACCGACGTCACGACGACGTACGCGAGGTTCATGTCCCGCACCGCGGCGGCGAGCCGCGCCGGCTCGAAAGGATCCGGCGGCGCCGGCCGGCCGGTGGCGATGTCGCAGAAGCCGCACGCCCGCGTGCACACGTCGCCGAGTAGAAGGAACGTCGCGGTCCCCCGCACGAAACACTCGCCGCGGTTGGGACAGCGCGCCTCTTCGCAGACCGTCGAGAGCCCGTGGCGACGGGCGACGCCCTTGACCGCATGGAGCGCCGCGAGATCGAGCTTCTTCTCGCGGATCCACTCGGGCGCACGCCGCGGGGGCGCCGCGGGCAACCGCGTCGGAGCGCTCACTGTCCCGGCGGCACGATCCACGTGTCGCGCCGGCCCTGCGAGGCGAGTCGACGGCTCGCCTCCTCGGCCTCCTGCCGGGTCCCATAGGGCCCGACGCGGACCCGGTAGACCGTCCCGCGCGGGCCGGTGCCGGGCTCGACGCGGGCCGGGAATCCCTGACGCGAGAGGCGCGCGGAATCGGCCTCGGCGTCCGCCCGGGAGGAGACCGAAAGAACCTGGATGCGGAATCCCCCGCTCGCGGCCGGGAGCCGCCGCGGCGTTGCGGCGCGCGCCGGCGCCGGAGCGGGAGCCCCGCCCTCGCCGTCCTCGAACAAGTGGATCGTCCTCGCCGGAGCGGGCGCCGGACCGCCGGCGGATGGCGCGGCCGTGACCGGGATCGGAAAAGCCATCCCCGCCTCGTCTCCGGTGCCGCGAGGCGCCGATGCCGGGGTCTCCGCGGCGTTCGCGGCGACCTCGGGAGCGGGAGCGCCCGGGACGGCGGGGGTCTCGTTCCCGGCGAGTCCGGTCATGAGCCCGAAGAAGTACGAAAGGCCGAGCGCCGCGAGGAGCCCGACGAAGAGCGTCAGCGCCTGCTTCCCGGTGAACGAGACCTGGTAGTGCGTCGGCGGTTCGCTCATCCGCCCGTTAGCCTACCCGTTTTCTCCTATTTCGTGAGGAACGTTCGCATGAACTCGATCGGCAGCGGAAAGATGATCGTCGAGTTCTTTTCACTGGCGATCTCGGTGAGCGTCTGGAGGTAACGCAGCTGGAGCGTCGCCGGCTCCTCGCCGATGATCTTCGCCGCCTCCGACAGCATCCGGGCCGCCTCGAACTCTCCCGAAGCGTGAATGATCTTCGCGCGCTTCTCCCGCTCGGCCTCGGCCTGCTTCGCCATGGCGCGCTGCATCTCGGGCGGCAGATCGACTTGCTTGACCTCTACGAGCGAGACCTTGATCCCCCACGGGTCCGTGTGCTGATCGATGACCTGCTGGAGCGCGACGTTCAGCTTCTCGCGTTCCGAGAGAAGCTCGTCCAGGACCGCCTGCCCGAGGACGCTCCGGAGCGTCGTCTGCGAGAGCTGCGACGTCGCGTAGAGGTAGTTCTCGACCTGAACGACTGCTTTGTCGGGCTCGACGACGCGGAAGTACACGACCGCATTCACCTTCACCGACACGTTGTCCCGAGTGATGATGTCCTGCGGAGGCACGTCGTGGACGACGGTGCGCAGCGAGATCCGGACCATGCGCTCGAAGGGCCAGAAGATCAGGACGAGCCCCGGCCCCTTCGGCTTCTTGCCGAGACGGCCCAGCCAGAACGTGACCGCCCGCTCGTACTCGTTCAGGACGTTGATCCACTTGAAGAGAAAAACGAGCCCAATGAACAGAGCCACGAGGCAGCCGGTTTTCGAAAACAGCTCGGGCATCAATTCCTCCGTTCGACGCGAAGCCTCAATCCTTCCATGCCGACCACGCGCGCGTCCTCGCCGGGAGCGAGGCCGGGCGGCCCCTCGGCGTCCCAGTACTCGCCGTGGAGCAGAATTCGACCCCTCCCGTCCGGGGAGAAGCTCTCGACCACCCTCGCGGCCTGACCGATCATGCCCTCCGCCCCGGTGCGCGCGGGACGCAACCGGAGCTCGAGGGTCTTCCACGTCAGCAACGCGACGATCGCGAGCGTCAGGACGAGCGCCGGAACGATGATCGAGAGATCGATGCGATAGATGGTCTCCTCCCCCCGCCCGGTGAAGAGGAGGAGTGATCCGGCGATGAGCGCGATCGCTCCGCCGATGGCGAGGACGCCGTGGCTGACGACCTTCACCTCGGCGATGAAGAGGACGATCGCAAACAGGATCAGCGCCAGGCCGGCGAGATTCACGGGCAGCACGGAAAACGCGTAGAGGGCGAGCAGGAGGGCGATCCCCCCGACGACGCCGGGGAGCACGGCGCCGGGACTCGACAGCTCGAAATAGATGCCGAGCAGCCCGGCGAGAAAGAGCAGGTAGGCGACGTTGGGGTGCGAGACGATGCCGATCACCTTCTCGATTTTGCTCATCTCGCGCGTCTCGATGCGCGCACGATCGAGCGAGAGGGTCGTGGTCGCCCCTCCGAGGCGCGTCACCGTCCGGCCGTCGATCTGCTTGACGAGGTCCGGCACGTCGCGCGCGATCACCTCGATCAAGCCGGCCGTTTTCGCCTCCGTCTCCGTGTACGAGACGCTCTTCGCGACCGCCGCCTCGGCCTTTTCCGGGTTTCTCCCCCGCTGGCGCGCGAGGCTCCGGATGTAGGCGCGCGCGTCCTGCTCCGCCTTCTCGTTGATCGTTTTCGGAAGGTCCTGCCCTTCCCCTCCGACCGGGTGCGCCGCGCCGGCGTTCGTCCCCGGCGCCATGGCCGCGACGTCGCCCGCCAGCAGGATGAAGAAGCCTGCCGACGCGGACTGCGCTCCCGAAGGCGCGACGAAGGTCGCGACCGGGACCTTCGACTGGAGGATCGCCGACGTCATCTCGCGAGTGGACGTGAGGAGCCCCCCGGGAGTCGAAAGCTCGACGACGACGAGCGAGGCCTCCTCCTTCCCGGCCTCGCGGAGGATCGTCTTCAGATAGTTCGCCGCGGCCGGGTGGATCGGGGTGTCGACGCGAGCGACGATGACCCTCGCAACGCGGCCGACCGGAAGTGCAGCCGTCGGAGTCGTCCGGGATGGCGTTTCCGCGACCCCCGCCAGAATTGCGAGCGACGCGAGCATCGCCGCGCCAGTTGTCATCGGCCGGACAATCCTATCGTGTAACCTCCCGGCGTGCGGCTGCGGCCCCTGGAAGCGGTGAACCTCGCGGCGCTCGCCGTTCTCGCAGCCGTCACGCTCCTGCTCTGGCGGCGGCTCGCCGATCCCGGCGACATCCTTCTGCGATTCTCGCTGATGGGGGCGTTCCTGGCGGTCGTCGTGTTCCTGACGACGCTCCCGCGGCCTCTCCCGAAGGCGCTGCAGGTCGCCGTCGACTTCTATCCGGCAGCGTTCATTCCGTTCGTGTACGAGAGCCTCGGCGTCTTGATCGCGGCGGCCCGCGGCCGGGCGCGCGATGACCTTCTCATCGCTGCCGACCGGGCGATCCTGGGCGAGGACGTGACGGTCCTGCTACAGCCCCTCGTGCGGCCCGGCCTGGCGGCATTTCTCTACGTCGCCTACTCGACGTACTACTTCATGCCGATCGTGCTCGGAGCAGTCCTCTGGCGGAGGAGCCGCCCCGAAGCGCGGCGCTACATCTTCACGCTGAGCGTCTGTTTCTACGTCTCCTACGCGGGGTATTTCACGATCCCGGCATACGGGCCGCGCACCGCGCTCGCCGACCGGCACACCGTTCCACTCGATACGAACTCGATCGCCCGCGCGATCGATCGCACGATCAACCAGCTCGAGCACACGAAGCTGGATGCGTTCCCGTCGGGGCACACGATGATCACCGTCGCGGTTCTCATCGTCGCGTGGCTGCGCGCGCGGAAGCTCTTCTGGGTCCTGCTACCCGTCGCCCTGCTGCTGATCTTCTCGACGATGTACTGCCGGTACCACTATGTGGTCGACGTTCTCGCCGGGATCGTGCTGGCGTTCGCGACCGTGCCGCTGGGGGACCGGCTGTACGAGCGGTTGACGAGAGACGCTTCGGGGAGCGGCGAAAGCAATCCTTGGGGGTAGACCTCGAGACGATTTCGACTGAATCGAGTCTCCGAAAAACCATCGCTCTCGGCCCCGATCGCCACGGTGTCACCGCTTAGCGCGACGGAGCCACCAAGAATCCGTAGGAGGGCATGTCACTTTCGAGCGATTGAAAACGATCCCATACGCCGCTTCTGTGGAGGACTCCGAGACTACACGATGCCAAACGCTTGTCTACCGAACAACGACCTACGCATCGATCGCCCGCTCGTAGATCCGGTAGGTCTTGTAGAGCCGCCCGCCCCACATCTTCACGGCGCGGATGACGAGGTCGTTGTCCTCGAGAAGCCAGGAAACCTCGACGCCGGTCAGGCCGCGCTTCAGCGACGCCCGCAAGCCCGACTCGAACATGACGGCGTTGATGCCGCGCATCCGGTACTCGCTCTTGATCCCGAGCGTCAGGACCCGAAGCGTCTTGATCTTCTTCTGCGCGAGCAAGAACTTCATCCAGCCGAACGGCAGGAGCCGCCCCTTCGTCGCCGCAACGGCGACGTTGTAGTCGGGCATCGCGAGAAGGAACGCGACGGGCTCGAGCGGCCCGTCCTCGCGGCGGCGCTCGCCGAGAAACGCAAACTCCTCGTCGAGGACCGGCTTCAACCTTCCTGCCATGAACTCCATTTCCTCGGCCGTCATCGGCACGAAGCCCCAGTTCTTCTCCCAGGCGGAGTTGTAGACCTCGCGGACCTTCGGGAGGTCGGCGAAGAGCGT
>DASUAD010000273.1:0-6290 GCA_035763965.1 Thermoanaerobaculia bacterium
CCGGCTAGACACGCGAAAGGACCTCCTCGGAAAGCGAGTAGTACTCGGCCGCGCCCGACGAGCGCGGCGCGAAAGTGAAGATGGACTCGCGGTGCGCGGGGCTCTCCTCGAGCCTCACGCTCTTCGAGATCGTCGTCTTGAAGAGCTTCTCCCCGAAGACCGTCCGGATCTGGTCGTAGACGTCCTTGGCGATCACCGTGCGGCGGTCGTGGAGCGTGATCACCACCCCGAGGAGCGAGAGGGCCGGGTTCGGCCGGGCCTTGATCTTGTCGATCGTCTCGAGGAGGTCGTCGGTCCCCTCGAGCGCGAAATAGGACGACTGGATCGGGATCAGGATGTGGGTGGCGGCGACCATCGCGTTGACGGTGATCATCCCGAGCGTCGGCGGCGTATCGATGACGATGGCATCGTATCGCTTGCGGGCGCCGTCCAGCTTGTCCCGCAGGCGGAAGTGGCCGTCGATCTCCCCCAGGAGCTTCGACTCGATTTTCGCGAGCGCGATCCGCGCCGGAGCGACGTCCAGGTTCTGCAGGCCGGTGTGCTTGACGACGTGCGACATCATCACGCCGGGCTCGGTCAGCACGTCGAACATCGATTTGTCGATCGCCCGGCGGTCGAGGAAGGACATCGTGCTGTTTCCCTGGGGGTCGAGGTCGATGAGGAGGGTCTTCATGCCCTTCTGGGCGAGGGCGGCCGCGAGATTGATTGCCGTGGTCGTCTTTCCGACGCCTCCCTTCTGGTTGGCGATGGCGATGATCACGGAAGCACAGTTTACGCCGAAAAAACGAAAACGCGCGCGGAAAGCGCGCGCGCCGAGGCAGATGGCGGAGTCGGCCGCGATCTACATCTGGTACTTCCCGAGGTCCTCGGGATTGACTTCCTCGAGCCACTTCTTCAGACGGTCGGGATCGCCCTCCTCCCCCTCCGGACGGAGACTCTTGCTCTTCTCGAGGACGTCTTCCTCGACGAAAATCTCGGCGTCGACACGGAGCGCCAGAGCGATCGCGTCACTCGGACGGCTGTCGACGTTCCAGCGGGTGTCTCCCCGCAGCAGGTGGATGCGGGCGAAGAACGTGTTGTCCTTGAGGTCGTTGATCACGATCCTCTCGACCTTGGTTTCGAGCTCCGAGAGGAGGTTCTTCAGGAGATCGTGGGTCATCGGGCGGGGCGTCGATATCTTCTCCATCTGGAGGGCGATCGCGTTCGCCTCGAAGATGCCCACCCAGATCGGCAGGAAGACGCCGTTCGCCGCGTCGCGAAGGACGACGACCGGCATGTTCGAGACGGGGTCCATCAGCAGGCCTTTGATCTCCATCTTGACCATCATGTCCCCCTATGCAGCGACCTCCGCCCGAAGCGAGTTTGGCAACCCCCGTGTAATTCGAACCCGGACGTAGTCGCCCGGTTTCATCGACCGTCCTTCGCCGTCGACGTGAGCGATCCGGTTGCAGGGCGTGCGCCCCCGCATCCGGCCGTCTTTCCCGGCGCCCTCGACCAGGATCTCGAGCTCCCGGCCCACGAGGGATTCGTTCGTCCGTTCCTGCAGCTCCTCCTGGAGAGCGAGGATCCGCGCGAGTCTCTCGGCGGCAACCTCCTCGGGTACGGCGGCGTCGCTCCCCCACCGGGCGGCCGCGGTGCCCGGGCGCGCCGAGTAGCGGAAGGCGAAGACGTTGGAGAAGCGCGCCTCGCGCACGAGCGCGAGCGTGTCCGCGAAGTCCTCCTCGGTCTCGCCCGGAAACCCCACGATGAAGTCCGAGGAGATCGCGATCGGAGGCAGCGCCCGGCGGATCCGGCCGACCTTCTCGAGGTACTCGGCGGTCGTGTAGCGCCTCTTCATCCGGTAAAGGACCCGGTCGGAGCCCGACTGCGCCGGCACGTGCAGGTACGGCGCGACGGTCCCGCCCGCGGCGATCGCTTCGATCATCGAGTCGTCCAGGAAGCGCGGGTGCGAAGTGAGGAACCGCAGCCGCTTCACTCCCGGGATCGCCGCCGCCCGTCGGAGGAGCTCTCCGAACCCGAAACCCTCCTCCGGGTCGCGGTAAGCGTTGACGGTCTGTCCGAGCAGCGTGATCTCCATCGAGCCGCGCCCGACGAGCGACCGCATCTCCTCGAAGATCTCGGACGAGGCGCGACTGCGCTCGCGTCCCCGCGTGAACGGGACGATGCAGAACGTGCAGAACTGGCTGCATCCCTCGATGACCGTGACGTAGGCCTGGAAGGGGGAGCCCCGCGCGATCTGACGGAATTGGTAGATCGGCGACTCGTGCGGCAGCTCGAGTGCCGAGACGCGCCGGCGCTCCGCGCGCACCCGCTCGACGACCTCCCCGAGCCGCTCGACGTTGCCGGTGCCGAGCACGAAATCGACCCACGGCGCGCGCTCCAGGATTTCCTTTCCCTGGATCTGGGCGACGCATCCGGTGACCCCGATGACGAGGTCGGGCGAGTCCTGCTTGCGGCGTCCGAGGACGCCGAGAGCGCTGTAGACCTTCGCCTCGGCTTTCTCGCGGACCGCGCAGGTGTTCAGGATCACGACGTCCGCCGGATCGCTTCCCTGCGCGGGACGCATGCCCCGCTGCTCGAGCTGCCCGGCCATGCGCTCGCCGTCGAGCACGTTCATCTGGCAGCCCCAGGTCTCGACGCGGTAGGTGAGAAGAGCAGCCCCCTCACCCCGCCCCTCCGGGCGTTCGCTTCGCGAGAAACGCGACCTTCGGTCGCGGTCGGAACATCCCGTCTGCGAGGGGAGACCCCTCGCGCTCCCCCGCGGAGAGAGAGGGAGTTCCTGCGGCGCATGCCGCTCCGCGGCACGCCGCGATCGAGCAATGTTCATTCTCGCAGCCACCCGGGAAGCGCCCCCGCCTTGCGCGCGCGATCGGGAAGCTCGGCGAGGTCCCGCTCGGCGACCGGGAGCTCCTGCCTCGCGGTCGCCAGTTCTTCGCGCGCCTTGTCCCAGGCCGGCTTGATCACCCGGTCGCGGTACGCGCCGTCGTCCCAGGAGTAGAAGTCGCCCTCCAGCTTCTTCGTTTCGATCTCGAGCCGCGCGATTTCTTCCCGGATCGCCGCGACCCGTTCGCGAAGGCGCCGCGCCTCGCCGCGCCAGTACGCTTCGCCGCTGCCCGCGGGTTCCGTCCCCTCGGCCGGCTCGGCAGTCGGACGCTTCTCTCCGGCCGTTCCGGTCGGAGTCGGCGCCGGCCGAACGTCGGAGGTCGTCAGCCTGCCTTTGTCCGATTCGGTGACGAGCGTCTCGTTTGTGATCCGGACTTTCTTCTGCTCCGTCGCGCGGCGCGACGCCGGGGCGGGCGCCGGGGTCTTTCCGAAGCCGCCGGTCAGGCGAGGCGCGGGCGTGGCGGTGGGTTTCGGCGTCGCGGCAACGGCGAAGAGGATTGCCGCGGCGGCGACGGCGAGACGTCCGGAGCGAAGGAAGGTGATCATGAACCCGAGGGGGTGATTATGGCGCGGTTGTGCCCGCCCGGCCGTAGGCATCTTCGAGCCGGACGACATCGTCGAGCTCGGGCGTCGAGACCTCGATCAGGTCGCAGCCTGCCTCGGACCGCATCCGATGGCGGACACCCGCCCGGATCCGGTATGAGCTGCCCTGGGGCAGGCGGATCTCCGTCAACGCGCCGTTCTCTTCGACCGTCAGACTCACCTCACCCTTGAGAACGTAGAACGTTTCGTCCTTTCTTTCATGGTACTGGAGGGAGAGGAGCTGACCCGGTTCGATGTGGAGGATTTTGCCGGCATAGCGGTCGTTCTCCGCAAAAATGAGCTCGTGACCCCACGGTTTGGGGACTTTTCTCAAGCGCGCCCCCGGAACAACCTTTCGACCTCCGAGGCCTCCGCCATGCCGAGCGCCTTCTCGGCGAGTGAGCGGGCCCGAGCAGAGTCGACGGTCGAGAGGGATTCCTTGACCCCCGCGATCGCCACCGGCGTGACCGAGACGTCCCGGATCTCGAGGCCAACCAGAACCGCGATCCCGACCGGATCGGCAGCCAGCTCGCCGCAGACTGCCACCGGCTTCGCGTGCTCGCGACCCGCTTCGACGACAGATCGTACCATCCGGAGGATCGCCGGATGGAGCGGACGGTAGAGCGAGGCGACGTCGGGATTCGCACGATCGACGGCGAGCCCGTACTGCGCGAGATCGTTCGTCCCGATCGAGAAGAAGTCCGCCGCCGGCGCGAGGCGGTCGGCGAGCAGGGCGGCGGACGGGACCTCGATCATCACACCCAGGGGCGGAGGTTCGGCGAGCCCGGCTCGCCGGGCGGCGGCCGCGAGGGCGACCCTCGCCTCGGTGAGCTCCGAGAGAGAGGTGACCATCGGGAGCATGACGGAAAGCGGGCCCCGTTGCGAAGCGAGGCACAGCGCCGTCAGTTGCGCGTCGAAGAGATCGGGGTTCGCGAGGCAGTAGCGGAGCCCGCGCAGGCCGAGGGCCGGGTTCTCCCCCCGGGCGGGTCCGATCCCCTTCTCCCCGCCGAGGTCGTAGGTGCGAACGACGACGGGGTGCGGCGCGGCGGCGGCGAGAAGGTCCTCGTAGACCGCGCGCTGCTCCTCGATTCCCGGCGCACCGGACGCCGCGCGGAGATAAAGAAACTCGGAGCGGAAGAGACCGACGCCCTCGGAGTGATACCTCTCCAGGGCGCCGAACTCCTCGGCGAGCTCGAGGTTGGCGCGAACGGCGACGCGGACGTTGTCCTTGGTCATCGCGGCGCGCGGCGGGCGCGCCCGGAGACGACGTGCCCGGTCGCGCGCCTCGCGCACGCGGAGCAGGCTCCGGCGGAGGCGCTCCTTCGAAGGATTCGTGTCGATCGTGCCGCGGTCGCCATCGACGACGATCGGCGTCTCCGGAGAGATCGCCTCGCACAGGCCGTCGATCCCGACGACCGCCGGCAGCCCGAAGGATCGCGCGATGATGGTCGCGTGCGAGGTCGGGCCTCCCCGCTCGAGGGCGAGAGCGCGCACGCGCCTGGGGTCGAGGCGAGACGCCTCGACCGGCGAGATCTCGTCGGCGACGAGGATGGATCCGCGCGGGAGCTCATCGGGCATCAGCGCCGCGCCGCCCGAGAGCTGTCGCGCGATCTCGCGTCCGACGTCGTGGATGTCGGCGGCCCGCTCGCGCATCACGTCGGAATCGGCGGACTCGAACCGCTGTCCGAGTTCGCGCGTCACCTGGGCGAGTGCCCATTCGACGTTGACCCGGTCCCGCTTCATCCGGGCGAGGATCGCGTCGAGGTACGTCTCGTCCGATGCGATCAGGCCGTGTGCTTCCAGGATCGCTGCGAGTTCTTCGCCGATGTCGCCCTTCGCCTCGCCCGAGTGCCTGCGGAACTCGCCGGCGGCCAGCTTCGATGCCCGGCGCAGCCGCCGCTCCTCGTCGTCGAACTCGGCCGGGGAGACCGCGCGGCGATACGCGGGCAGTCCGCCGAACCGCACGATGACGGCGCGGCCGACCGCGATGCCGGGCGAGACGGGAAGTCCCTGAAGCATGTCGGAGGTGTCAGGGTGAAGGTCTAAGGACCTTCATCCGGAAACTTCCTTCCCGTTCTATTCATCCTCGTCGAATCGTCTCTCGACCAGACCCTGCACGGCCTCGAAGGCGGCGACCTCGTCCTCCCCGCTCACCGCGACGGTGATGAGCGTTCCCTGCGACGCGGCGAGCAGGAGGAGGCCCAGGATGCTCTTCCCGTCCACCTCTTCGCCGTTCTTGCGGATCTTGACCTCCGACTTGAACCGGCTCGCCGTCTGCACGAACTTCGCCGCCGCCCGGGCGTGGAGCCCCAGGCGGTTCACGATCGCGAGCTCCCGCTCGATCACGGGCGCTCTCCCTCGTCCGTCGCGGCCGCCGGCGACGACATCCCGCTTTCGTCGGCGAGGAGGTCGGAGGCGACGTAAATCGACCTCTGGCCCCGGTCTTTCGCGACATGGGCGATCTCGACGACCGGCTTGCCGCTCTTCTGGAGCGCGGCGCACTTGAGCAGCATGGGGAGGTTCACTCCGGTGACGATCTCGACGCGGTCACGCTTCAGGAACGGGAGCGTCAGGTTGGTCGGCGTTCCTCCGAACATGTCGGTCAGGATGACCGCGCCGTCGCCCAGATCCGCCTCTTCGAGCCCTTCCGCGATCCGGCGGCTCGCCTCGTCCCCGACCTGGTTCCAGTCGAGCGCGACCGCGACGATCTGCTCGATGTCGGGCTGAATCGTGAGCGCCGCAGCCTTCAACTCCTCCGCGAGACGCCCGTGCGTGACGAGCAGGATTCCGATCACGTCGCGATGACCCCTCCCGGCATCGCTCGA
>DASUAD010000274.1:0-4896 GCA_035763965.1 Thermoanaerobaculia bacterium
AATCGCCGGCCCGCGCGCGGGCGATGCCCAGGTTCATGTGTGCGTCAGCGTCGTCGGGCCGTTCGCGAACGCCCTGTTCGGCCTGCGCGACGACCGGAGGCAGATTCGCTTCGGACGACTCTCTCATCGGATGAGGCCGAAGCTATCTCCGGGGATCGGACAGAAGACGTCCGGTCGGGGGTCCGACAGGGGAGAGGGGCAGGGGGGCTCAGTCGGGAAAAAAGGGGACGGACCCCTTTTCCGGAAAAAAGATGTGAAAAAAGGGGACAGACCCCTTTTCCCGGGCTGGGAGCAGACGCTCGGGATGGTCGCGAAAGGGGGCGAGCTAACGCCTTCGATAGACGCCCTTACGATGCTCGACCTTCGCGATCGTCACTATCGTCTCGCGCCCGAGAACGAGATCGATTCCGGAGAGAACGGCCTCGAGCTGGCTCTGGGAAACGTGCCCGGTCCTCTCGGTCAGAAGTCCACGGTGGACCGTGACGATTTGAGAAACGTTCGCCACGGAATCCTTCGGCAGTCCGGTCGACCGGGCCCGCAAAGTCACGTTGCCGGGTGCCGTCGCAAGGCGGAGGTTACTGGTCAAAGGGACCGCGACGACCGTCGCGATCCGGCTTCGATTGAAGGCGTTGCCTTGCACGATCAGGACGGGCCGCCGAAGGCCGGGGCCTGAGCCGGTCGGCTCGGGAAGATCGGCCCAGAAGACGTCTCCCTGGGCGACGACCACTCACCAGTCCGTCGAGCGAAGTGTCCGACGCGCGCTCTCGCGCACGAACGCCTCCGGTCCGGAATCCTCTCCTTCGTAGAGCGCGTCGAGCGCCGTTGTGATCTCCGCCGCGTCGTGACGCGCGGTGTACTCCCGCAACGCGTCGCTGTACAGCTGGCTTCTGGACTTCCGCATCCGACGGGCAAGCTTCTCGGCCCGCTCGAAGATGGGGTCGGGGACGGAAACCGCCGTTTTCATACCAATAGTATAACCGAGCGATCGGACCCGTGTGTGCGCGGATGTTGCGGCAGACGAGGACACTTAACCGGATCCCACTCGGGCTCAAGGCGGAGTGACCGACGCACTCTTTACGTCGGGCTTTTCTCGAGCTTCGTGACCCGGCGATCGAGGTCGGAGTGACTGGCACGGATGAGCGCCTTCACGTCGCCGATCTGCTCCCGGATCTCCGTGCGGACGTTGACGAACTCCTGCGTGAACTTTTCGTCCAGACCGGCGACCCCTTCGGCGACGAGCCGTATCTCGGAGCGCAGACTTTCCGCAACGACGTCGCTGTGCCGCTTGGCTTCGTGGATCTCCACGCGGAGGTCCTCCCGGACCTCTCGAATGTCCGCCTTGAGCTCCCCGCGAAGATTCGCGACGGTGACATCGAGGTAGCGCTTGATCTCTTCGGTTGTTTCGTGGTCCATGGAACTCGGATCGAGCCGAGCACCTGTTTCAGTATTGTCGCGGGCCTTCGGAAAAGGGGTCGGAAAAGGGGTCTGTCCCCATTTTCGAGGGCGACGGGTTTACCCCGAGACTAGTGAATTCGTTGCGCGAGCTCGCCGAACGAGAGGCGGATCATCACCTCGAGTTCGCCGAACTTTTCGGACATCGCTGATTCGAACCGGTCGAGTCGCTCGTTCGTCGAGACGAATCCTTCCGCGACCGTGCGGATGACCGATCGCAGACTCTCGCCCACGACGTCGAAATGGCGTTTCAGGTCGACGGAGATCCGATCGACCTTCTCGTCCACGGCGCGGATCTCGCCTTGCAGGCCACCTGCGAGCTGGTGCATCTCCGACCGCAGCCCTTCGTCCACGAGGCGCAGACCGCCTGCGAGCTCATGCATCTCCGACCGCAGCCCTTCATCCACGAGGCGCAGGCCACCTGCGAGCTGGTGCATCTCCGACCGCAGCCCTTCGTCCACGAGGCGGATTTCGCTTCGCAGACCACCTGCGACCTCGTGCATCTCCGATCGCAGCCCTTCGTCCACGACGCGGATCTCGCTTCGCAGACCACCTGCGAGCTCGTGCATTTCCGACCGCAGCCCTTCCGCCACGACCTCGAAATGCCGTTTGATTTCTTCGGCGGTCTCGCGATCCATCCGTCCTCGTGTCGGTCGAGCCTAGCACCGGCGCTGATCAGTATTGTCGCGGCGCGAAACCGTGGTCTGTCCCCGATTTCCTTACTTCGGCGCCGGACCGGTCTCGCTCGACGAGCGGGCGCGGCGGCCGGGTGGAGGAGACGAGCCCGGCGAGGGCGATCGCGGCGTAAAGCACGCCCTCACCCCGCCCCTCTCCCGTAGGGAGAGGGAGTACCTGAGTCCGCGAGTGCGCTTCGCGCTCGCGGATGCCTCTTTGTCCTGCCTCACCCTGACCCTCTCCCCGCCCGGCGGGGAGAGCGGACTCGCTAAGGCTGGGGTTGGCGCGCGAGCCTGGACTTGACCGCGGCGAGCTTCGACGCGAGGCGATGGAACTGACCACCCTCGAGCTGTTCCGAATAAGGCGGAGTCGGAGCCGGCCGTTGCGATCCGCCGACAAACTGGCGGCTATTCAGTGTCCAGTGGCGAAGGGTCCGACCCGGGTTGCTGCTCATGAGAATGCCTGCTTTCTTCCGGAGACCGGGGGCGGGCACTCAGTTGTCAGCTGGATGGGGTCCGTCGGCGGCTCGAGGAGTCCTCAGCCTATCACGCCGGCACTCACGGTACCTGGCTCATCGCCTCGCGCAAGGCCGCGCGCGCGAGCAGGCGCGTCGAGTCGAGCGTCGGCAGGGGAGACTCCTCGGGGCGGACGAGCAGCGGGATCTCGGTGCAGGCCAGTGCCACCGCGTCGCAGCCGCGGTCGGCCAGGCGGGCGATCACGCGGTTGTACGCGTCGCGTGACGCGTCGGTGAAGACGCCGTCCACCAGCTCGGCCCAGATGATCCGGTCCACGGTGTCGAAGTCCGGACCCTCGGGAATCACCGTCTCGATTCCCACGGCCTCCAACGCGGGGCGGTAGACCGGAGCCCCATCGCCCATCGTGAAGCGCGTGCCGAGCACGCCGACGCGCCGGAATCCGCGGCGCTTCGCCTCCTCCGCGACGACGCGGGCGATGTGCAGCCAGGGGATCGGCGTCTCGGCCTGGACGTGGTCCCATGCCAGGTGGGCGGAGTTGTCGGGACAGATCGCGAAGTTCGCGCCGGCGGAGGCGAGCAGCCGCGCGGACTCGAGCATGACGCGCGCGACGCCCGCGTAGTCGCCGGCATCGAACGCCGGAATCCAGCGGGCCATCGGGATCGAGTCCATGGTGATCCGCGGGTGATCGTTCTTGCCGACGACCGTGAGCGCCTCGCGGCAGATCGTCTGGTAGCAGAGCGCGGCTCCTTCGGCGCTGCACGCGACGATGCCGATGTGCTTCACACAACGAGCGTACAACGGCGTGTCGCGAATCGGCCGTCGCGCGGCTAGGATCCGTTCGGGGAGAGAGAAGATGCTCAAGTTGCGATTCCGGATCTCGATGTCGCTCGACGGCTTCATCGCGGGCCCCGACCAGAGCGTGGACAACCCGCTCGGGATCGGAGGCGAGCGCCTGCACGAGTGGGTCTTCCCGCTGGCGGCCTGGCGCGCGCCGCACGGCCTCCCGGGCGGCGAGGTCAACGAGAGCAACCGGGTCGTCGAAGAGCAGCTCTCGAACGTCGGGGCCACGGTGATGGGGCGGAACATGTTCGGCGGTCATCCGGGGCCGTGGGATCCGGCGAAACCGTGGAACGGCTGGTGGGGAAAGAACCCGCCGTTCCGTCATCCGGTGTTCGTGCTGACGCACCATCCTCGCGCGCCGCTCGAGCTCGAAGGGGGAACCACCTTCACGTTCGTGACCGGCGGGATCGCTGCGGCGCTCGGAGAGGCGCGGCGGGCCGCGGGCGGCAAGGACGTGGCTCTCGCGGGCGGGGCAGACGTGGCGCGGCAGTACCTGACCGCGGGTCTCGTGGACGAGATGGAGTTGAGCCTCGTGCCGATCCTCCTCGGCAGCGGTGAGCGGCTCTTCGACGGCGTGGGCGACGATCCGCATGGCCTCGAGCTCGTGCGGACCGTTGCGACGCCCGAGGTGATTCACTTGAAGTTCGCGAAATAGATCCCGCTCTTCGACCAGCCGACGGGGGGCTGCGTAGGGTTCGATTTCGGCGGCCCGAAGCGACCGAAGGAATCGAAGGTAGCCGCCGCCGCCGTCGTACGAAACGGACACGAGATCGCTGTCCCGATGACTCCTCTGACGGTCCGCCGGACTGCTCCTGGAGTTGACGGAGGCTTGGAGCTGTAATACATTGTCTTACATGAAGGGTTCGATCTCGGTTCGCTTGGACAAGGACGTGGCGAAGCTTCTCGCGCGCGCGGTCAGGCTTTCGGGACGCACGCAGAGCGAAGTGATTCGGGACGCGTTGCGTCGGCAACTGGCGATCGACGTGTTCGATCAAATGCGGCGCCGCGTCGCGCCGTTCGCCGAAGCCCAGGGGCTGCTGACAGACGAGGACGTGTTCAAGATCGTGTCGTGAGGGTCTTCCTCGACACGAACGTCCTCGTCGCCGCTTTCGCAACGCGAGGGCTGTGCGCGGACGTATTTCGTGTCGTCCTGGCGGAGCACGAGCTACTCGTCTCTGCGACGCTGATCGAGGAGCTCACTCGCGCCCTGACCGGGAAGGTCCGAGTGCCCGAGCCGGTCGTTCGCGAGATCGTCGCGTTCCTGCGCGCCTCCGCCTCATTCGTCGAGGGCGGTGCGAAGCCGCCACCCGTTGCCGTTCGGGATCCCGATGATGCGGTCATTCTCGGCGAAGCGATGGCGGGCGGGACCGACGTACTCGTCACCGGAGACAGGGATCTGCTCGTTTTGGAGCGGGTCGGCGCATTACGAATCCTGGATCCGCGAGGCTTCTGG
>DASUAD010000275.1:0-5636 GCA_035763965.1 Thermoanaerobaculia bacterium
CGAGGGAGGTTCTGCGTCGCCGGCCGCGGGACACTGCGGCGCTCGCGATCCTGTCGAACTCCAGCGAGAAGACGGAGCACCTCTTCGCTGCCGGTCTCGCGGCCGAGAAGATCTTCCGCGCGACCCGATCGCCCGACGACCTCGACCGCCTCGTGCGGATCGCCGCGGCCGATCCGGCTTATCGCTCCCGGTTCGCGGCGCTCGAGCCGGCTCTGCGGCGGCTCGTCAGTAGTCGTCGATCGGGTCCACCCTGACCTCGCCGCGCCGGCGCTTCCGTCGCGCCGCGCGCTCTCGAAGGCGCGCCGCGCGCTCGGCGACACGCGGATGGCGGCGGTGGTAGATCCGAAGAAGGGCGCGGATCACGAGGTAGGCGGAGAGGCCGATGACGACCGCCAGAACCGTGGTGCCGACGATGTAGGAGGCGAGCCGCGGTCGCAGAGCCGGCCCGCTGAAGGCGTGCCAGAAGTCACGGTGGAGAAGACGGTCCCATGGCAGGTCCGGGACCCTCGAGCGGTCGTACCTGAGGAGCTGACGGCCGAGCGCGTAGCCCGCCGCAAACACCGGGGGAAGCGTCCACGGGTTTCCCACGAGAGTGCCGAGAAGCGCGTCGACCCGGTTCAACCGGAAGAGAAAAGCGAGCCCGATCGCGATCAGAAAATGGACTCCCATGAAGGGCGAGAAGCCGACACCGATCCCGAGCGCAATTGCGGCGGCGACGCGCTCGGGGGGCTCCTCCCGTCCGAGCAGGTCGAGGAGCAGGACCCTCCATCGGCGCGACAGTTTCAGCGGATGTTTCCGGCGCCGTCGGAACGCGCGCGGAATCGGGAGCTTCATTCTCGACCCTCGAAGTGATCGAAGCCCAGCTCTCCGATCGGACGCAGCCCGTCCTCTTCCTCGAGAAAAACGCCCTCGCCCGCTTCGACGCGCCCGACGCGCTGTACGGACACGCCCCACTCGGCCGGCGGGTCCGCGAAAACCGCGGCGTTCTTCGCCGCCACCGTGAAGAGGAGCTCGTAGTCGTCGCCGCCCTCGAGCGCGAGAGCGATCGGATCGCATCCGGCCAGTTCGGCGAACGATCGGAGCGCGGGAGAGACCGGCAGCTCGTCCCTTTCGAAGATCAGCCGGACTCCCGAAGCCCGAGCCAGGCGTGCGGCATCCGCGCCGAGGCCGTCGGAAACGTCGATCGCCGCCGTTGCCAGGCGGTCGCGCGAGAGCGCACGGCCGAGCGGCAGCCGGGGCTCCGGGTCGCGGTAGGCGGCGAGCAGCCGCGTCTCGTGCGGGACGGGGAGCTGCTCGGGAGTCCAGCCGCCGCTGCCTCGTCCCGGATCGAGACCCGCCCGCACACGGGCGAGCGCGAGGCCGGCGGCCGCTTCGCCCGGAGATCCGGAGAGGAACAGGACGTCACCCGCCCTGGCGCCGCCGCGCGTGATCGTCGGCCCGCCAGGCCGTCCCCAGAAAGCCACCGTGACGAAAATCTCGGCGGCCCGCGAGAGATCACCGCCGGCGAGCAGCGCTCCGAACTCTTCGCCTCGCCGTGCGGCCGCGAGCGAGACGTCGAGCGGGAAGTCTTCAGCGGTCGATTGCGGGAATCCGATCGTCAAGAGAAAGAAGTCGGGCCACGCCCCCATCGCGGCGAGATCGGACAGCGTGACCGACACCGCGCGGCGGCCGATCCGAGCCGGATCCTCGCCGGAAAGAAAGTCGATCCCTTCGACGAGCGTGTCCGTGGTCGCGACGAGGGGACCGGCGTGCGCCGCGACGACCGCGGCATCGTCTCCCGGGCCGAGGAGGAGGCGCTCGCCTCCTGCGATCCGCTCCCGGAGGCGCTCGACGAAACGGTCCTCGGGCTTCATGGGGAAGATCGTAAGACGGAAAGCGGGAGGCGATTGCAGCCGTCGAACGGCTTACGTCTCACGCCTCGCCGGGCTGCGTTTGACGCGCAGGGACGACGCCCGCCGTCTCCGCGGCTCCGCCGGCGCGGCGATCTGTTTGTCCTCCTCGACCGGCGGAGGCTCCGACCGCTCGGGCTCGGCTTTCTCCGGTTCGGCCTCGGCCGGCAGGAGCGCGATTTCGAGCACCTCCTCCACCGTCTCGACGTAGCGGAAGGACGTGCCGTGGAGGATGCGCGGACCGATCTGGAGGACGTCGCGGCGATTCAGCTTCGGCAGGATGACCGTCGTGATCTTCGCCTGCCGCGCCGCCAGGACCTTCTCCTTGACGCCTCCGATGGGGAGAACTTCGCCCCGCAGAGTGATTTCGCCGGTCATCGCCACGTCCCGCCGGACCTTGCGATGCGTGAACGCGGAGACCATCGCGGTCGCCATGGTGATACCCGCCGAAGGGCCGTCCTTCGGAATGGAACCTTCCGGGACGTGGACGTGGACGTCGTGCGTTTCGAAGAAGTCCGGGGCGATCCCCAGGTCCGAGGCGTGGGCGCGCGCGTAGGACATCGCGGCCTGCGCCGACTCCTTCATCACGTCCCCGAGCTGCCCGGTCAGACGCAGCCCCCCTTTGCCGCGGACGGCGAGGGCCTCGACGAAGAGCACGTCGCCGCCGACCGACGTCCACGCGAGGCCCGTCGCGACGCCGACCTCGTCCTTCTTCAGGACCTCGTCGGAGAAGTGGCGAACGGCCCCGAGCATCTTCTCGACGGACGCGCCGGTGATCCGATAGCGGCGCGTCTTTCCCTTCGCGACGGCGACCGCGACCTTGCGGCAGATCGATCCGATCTCCCGCTCGAGATTGCGCAGTCCCGCTTCGCGGGTGTAGGCGTCGATGATCTTGCGCAGTCCGCCCTCGGTGAACTCGAGGTTCGCATCGCTGATGCCGTTCTCGTCGAGCTGCTTCGGGATGAGGTGGCGTCGCGCGATCGCAATCTTCTCCTCGAGCGTGTACCCAGACAGCCGGATGACCTCCATGCGGTCGAGGAAGGCAGGCTGGATCGGATCGAGGATGTTCGCGGTCGCGATGAAAAGGACCCGCGAGAGGTCGTAGGGAACGCCGAGGTAGTGATCCCGGAACGAGAAGTTCTGCTCCGGATCGAGCACCTCGAGAAGCGCGGAGCTCGGGTCGCCGCGGTAGTCCGCCCCGATCTTGTCGATCTCGTCGAGCATGAAAACCGGGTTCGAGGTTCCCGCCTGGTGGATTCCCTGGACGATCCGCCCGGGCATCGCGCCGACGTAGGTGCGCCGGTGGCCGCGGATCTCCGCTTCGTCACGAACCCCTCCGAGGGACAACCGGACGAACTTCCGGTCGAGCGCACGGGCGATCGACTTTCCGAGAGACGTCTTTCCGACGCCCGGGGGACCGACGAAGCAGAGGATGGGCCCCTTGAGCGTCTTCTTCAGAGCGTGGACCGCGAGGAACTCGAGAATGCGCTCCTTGACCTTCTCGATGTCGTAGTGGTCCTCGTCGAGGATCGTTCGGGCCCGGTCGATGTCCTCGTTGTCATCCGACAGCTTTCCCCAGGGAAGCCCGGTCATCCAGTCGAGATAGGTCCGGATGATCGCGGTCTCGGCGGAGTCGGGATGGCTTCTCTCGAGCCGCTTGATCTGCTTCTCGATCTCGGCGGCCGCCTCGGCCGGGATCTTCTTCTCGTCGATCAGCTTGCGATATCCCTCGAGCTCCTCGGCGATCTCCTCGCCTTCTCCGAGCTCCTGCTGGATCGCCCGGAGCTGCTGGCGAAGGTAGTACTCCCTCTGCGATCGATCCATCTCGCCGCGCGCCTGCGTCGAGATCTCCTGCTGCATCGAGAGCACGGTGATCTCGCGAGCGAGATTCTCGTTCACGAGGCGCAGGCGTTCGATCGGGTCCGTGCTTTCGAGGATCCGCTGCGCGTCCTCGAGTTTCAGCTCGAGGTTGGAGGCGGCGAGGTCGGCGAGCCGCGCCGGGTCGGAGAGGTTCGCCGCGATCACCATCACTTCGGGAGAAATGCTCTTGCCGAGCGCGACCGACTTCTCGAGGTTCTGCTTCACGCTGCGCACGAGCGCCTCGAGCTCCGGGGGAAACTCCTTCGGCGGCTCGAGCTCCTCGAGGCGGGTGATCTTCACCTTGAGGTACGGCTCCTCCGAGAGGACCGAGTCGATGTGCGCGCGCGTGACACCCTGCACGAGCAGCCGCGTGCGGCCATCGGGGAGCTTCAGCATCCGCATGATCGCGGCGACCGTGCCGACCGAATGGAGGTCGGCCTGCCGGGGGGTTTCGATCTGGGCGTTGCGTTGCGCAACGAGCATGATGATTCGCTGTTCGGCGAGTGCCGCGTCCACCGCGTTGATCGACTTCTCGCGCGAGACGGAGAGCGGCAGGATGATGTACGGGAAGACGACGACGTCTTTCAACGGCAACACGGGCAGGATGTCCGGAATCGGCAGGTCCGTGTCGCGCTCCGCGGCGGTGATCGCTTCTTTCTCTTCGATCTCCGTCACTTCTCGGGTTCCTCCTCGGCCTTGACCGCGATCTCGACTTCTTTCTCCCGCAGATCCGGCACGCGCGGCAGCACGATCTCGAGCAGGCCGCGGGAGAGCCGGGACTTCGCCTGGCGGGCGTTGACCGGCCGCGGCAGCCCCACCGATTTGACGAAGGATCCGAAGTAGCGCTCCATGCAGTAGAAGCGCAGCCCTTCGCGGGGACGGGTCCGACCCCTCTTGTTGCCGCGGACCGTCACGACGCGGCCGCGAACCGTGACTTTCACGTCCGCCGCGTCGATCCCGGGAAGCTCGAAGAGGACCCGGATTCTCTCTCCGTCGTCCACGACGTCGACCCCCGGATCCCAGCCCGATGCGGGAGCCACGACGGGGTTGTTGCTCTCGACGAACATCGTGAACAACCGATTGACTTCACGCTGCAGGCGCGACAGCTCGACCATCGGCCCGAAGAATCGAAGCCGTCTCATGGCGTGGCCTTCGCATCGGCGCGCCCGAGGAGGTTCTTGAGCTCGCGGAGGAACTCGTCCACGTCTTCGAACTTCCGGTAGACCGACGCGAAGCGGACGTATGCGACTTTGTCGAGCTCGCGGAGGCGCTCCATGACGCGCGCGCCGATGTCGCTCGTCGACATCTCGCGCTCTTCGGTGTCGTGAAGTTGCGTCTCGACCTCATCCACGATCGTGTCGAGTTGCGCGGGGGAGATCGGCCGCTTCTCGCAGGCCTTTACCAGCCCGGCGCGGAGCTTCTTTCGATCGAACTGTTCCCGCCGTCCGTCCTTCTTGACGACCATGTACGGGATTTCTTCGATCGTCTCATACGACGTGAAACGGCGACCGCAGGACTCGCATTCCCTGCGGCGCCGGATCACCTCGCCCTCGCGGCTCTCCCGCGAGTCCACGACGCGATCGTCGACCGCGCCGCAGAACGGACACTTCATTGCGGCAATTATGGCCGATTCGAGGACGCTTCGAGTCCGGCCTCCGCCACCTCTTCGATCTTACGGAAGCGCATCGGCGTCGCAGCGAAGAGCGCCAGGCCGATGACCGTGATCGGGACGAACGAGATGGCGTGCGCGAGGAGCGCGACTCCCGAAGCGGTGTCCTTCGCGACACCGTACACGTCCGTCAGCGCGAGCTGCACGGCGACGTGGTACGAACCGAGGCCGCCCGGCGTCGGGAACATGAGACCGAGGACTGCGGCTGCGGTGACGAC
>DASUAD010000276.1:0-2810 GCA_035763965.1 Thermoanaerobaculia bacterium
TTCGCGACGGGTGTTACGTCGCGCCGGGAGTGACGATCATGCCGCCTTCCTACGTCAACGTCGGCGCCTGGATCGGCGAAGGGACCATGCTCGACTCACACGTGCTCGTCGGTTCGTGCGCCCAGATCGGGCGGCGCGTCCACGTCTCGGCGGGTGCCCAGATCGGCGGAGTGCTCGAGCCGGTCGGGGAGCTGCCCGTGATCGTCGAAGACGAGGTCCTCGTCGGAGGCAACTGCGGCGTTTACGAGGGCGCGATCATCCGCGAGCGCGCGGTGCTCGCGGCCGGTGTGATCGTGACCGGCGGAACTCCGGTCTACGACGTCCCGCGCGGGGAAGAGCTCCGCAAACGCCCCGGCCGGCCGCTCGAGATCCCTCCCGGAGCCGTCGTCGTGCCCGGCTCCCGGGCGATCCGCCAGGGCCGGGGGCTCGAGTGGGGGCTCTCGCTGCAGACGCCGGTGATCGTCAAGTACCGCGACGAGAAGACGGATGCCTCGGCGACGCTGGAGGATCTGCTCCGTTAATCGGTAATCGGTAGTCGGTAATCGGTAATCGGAGCTCACGATTTCCGATTTTCGATTCCCGATTTCCGATTTCCGATTTACGATCCCCATATGCCGTGGGACAGTGAAGAGATCCGGCGCGGGCGCGAGAACGACTGGTTCCGTCAGAACGAGGAGAAGCTGATCGAGGCGGCCCGCAAGCGGCGCGAGCAGGCGGATCGGGCGAGCCGCAGCGCGGAGGAGGAGTCACGGCGAAAGCTCCACTGGCGCAAGTGTCCCAAGTGCGGGAGCGACATGTCCGTCGAGACGATCTCGGGGATCGAGATCGAGAAGTGCTCCTCGTGCGAGGGGATCTTCTTCGACCGCGGAGAGCTCGAGCAGCTGCTCGTGAAGCACGACACCGAGCGCCGCGGGTTCTTCCGGCGGCTGCTCGGATTCGCCGAGGAGAGTCCGAAGCCTTGAGCGAGGCGTCCCGGGTTTCCCGGGACTACCTCCGACCCGCGCTCGACGCGGGAGCGATTTCGGCGACCCTGCGGAAGTAATCGGCGAACGCCGCCATTCCGCCCTCGGCCTGGCCCCAGTCGTAGTTCTCGTTGGGCGCGTGGTAGCCGTGTTCGGGCAGCGACAGCCCGAGGAAGAACACCGGCGCCTTCAAGACCCTCTCCATCGACAGCACGGCGCCGATCGATCCGCCCTCGCGTACGAAGACCGGCTCCTTGCCGAACGCGAACTTCATCGAAGCCCGGATCGCGTCGGCGTACGGGCCCGTCGTCTTGCCCTGGTAGGCGGGCAGCGCGTGCTCCGTGGAGACCTTCACGTCGGGGTTCTTCTGCTTCACGAAGTCGGTCACGAGGCGGACGACCTTCTTCGGGTCCATGTTCGGAACGAGCCGGCACGAGACGATCGCGGTTGCCTTCGGAGGAATGATCGTCTTGACGCCGGGCCCCTGATACCCGCCCGCAATCCCGTGGACCTCGAACGTCGGCATCATCCAGACGCGTTTCATGATCTCGAGCGCGTCATCGACGCGGAGCGAGCGGAAAAGGTGGTCGCGCTTGAAGTCGCGGGTCGTGAAACCCGAGTTCTTCAAGTCCTCGAGGTCCCGCTTCGACGGCGGAAGGACGTCCGTGTAGAAGCCGGGGATCTTCACCCGGCCCGTGCGGCCGTCCACGCACTCGGAGATGACCTGGCACAGCTCGGTCACGGGGTTGCGGGCCGCGCCGCCGGCAGTGCCGGAGTGCTGGTCGGTCTCGCCGGTCTGGAGAGTGAACCGGAATCCCTGCAGTCCCCGCAGGCCCGCGGGCTGCGCCGGGCGTGACCGCGAGACCCAGACCGTGTCGCAGACGACGACCGAGTCCGTCGCGAAGTCCTTCGCGTGCTTCTTGATCGTCGGCTCGAAGTTCGGGCTCCCGATCTCCTCCTCGAGTTCCCACAGGAAGCGGATGTTCAGCGGGACGTCGTTCTCCCAGGCGTACCGGGCGCCGTAGAAGGCCGTGATCGCCGGGCCCTTGTCGTCGGTCGTGCCGCGGCCGAAGTAGCGGTCGCCCTTCTTCACGAAATCGAACGGCGGAGTCTGCCAGTCCTCGCCCTCTGCCGGCTGGACGTCGAGGTGGTTGTAGACCGTCACGGTCGGCAGTTTCTCGCCTCGGTCGAAGCGGCCGTAGACGATCGGGTGGCCCTTCGTCTCGAAGAGCTCCGCCTTCGCGCCCGCGGACTCGAAGAGCGAAACGGCGTATTCCGCGCCGCGGTGGACCTCCGCTTTTCGCTCAGGCTCGACGGAGACCGTCGGGATCTCGACCATCCGCTCGAGAGCGCCTTCGTATCCGTCGCGGTTCCCGGCGGCGTATTTCTTGAGCTCTTCTCTCGTGAACGTTTTCGCCATGAACGTGCCTCCGCTCGAAAAAGGACGGCGATTGTATCGGACGGGCCGGCCCCGACCGTCGCGCACCGGGACACCGAACCGGGGACTCAGGACTATTTTTTCCTGGCGGGCCTCGACGCTTTTTTCTTCGGAGCCGCCTTCTTCGGCGCCGCGCCCTTCTTCCGCGCCGGCGACGGCCGGGCGGCGGGTTTCAGTTTCCGGACAGCGGGCCTGGCGCCGGCGGCCGCTTTCTTCGCGGCCTTCTTCGCGGCAGCCGCCGAGCGTCGCGCTTCGGCGGCGGCTTCCTTCTTCTCGAGAGCGCGAGCCGCGGCTTCCCGCTCGAGCACCGCGAGTCTCTCGGCGAGCTCCGGTTCGGTGACGATCCCCGCCTGCGGCAGCCGCTTCTGGACCATCTCGAGCCGGTCTTCCGGGACGCGCAGGAGATAGAG
>DASUAD010000277.1:0-6448 GCA_035763965.1 Thermoanaerobaculia bacterium
TACGACTTCGACTTGGTCCCGTAGTAGCCCTTGGCCAGCGCGAGCGTTTTCGCGCGCCGGTTCTTTCTTTTCGGTCCTCTCTTGACTCGAGGCATTTCAATCCTCCTTGGCCGGAAGACGGAAGACGGAAGACGAAGAGCCGTTTTCCGTCGTCTACCGTCTACCGTCTACCGTCTCACGAATAGGGCAGCATCTCCTTGACGCGTTTGTGGTCCGAGGCGGAGACGGTCGTCGACTGCGCGAGTCCGCGTTTCCTCCCCGGAGCCTTCTTGGTGAGAATGTGGCTCTTGTAGGCCTTCGCCCGTTTGAACTTTCCCGAGGCGGTGCGCTTGAAGCGCTTCGCCGCGCCACGGTGCGTTTTCAGTTTCGGCATCTGCTTCACTCCTGAATCGGTAGACGGGAGACGGTAGGCGGTAGGCGATGAGCGCTTCTCGTCTTCCGTCTTCCGTCTTCCGTCTCCCGGCTACGTTCCCGCCGCCTTGACCTTCTCGTGCACCTTCACGGGCGCGAGGATCTGATACAGGCGGTTGCCGAGCATCTCGGACCGCGACTCCGCGACGGCTTTGCCCGCAAGATCGCCGAGCAGCCGATCGAGAACCTTCTGTCCGTTCTCGCGGCGCGCCATCTCGCGGCCGCGGAACTGGACCGTGGCCTTGACCTTGTCGCCATGCGCCAGGAACTTCAGGATGTTCTTGATCTTGAAGTCGTAGTCGTGGTCGTCGATGTTCGGTCGGAACTTCACTTCCTTGACCTGTGTCGTCTTCTGCTTCTTCTTCGAGTCCTGCTGTTTCTTCTTCTGCTGGTAGATGAACTTTCCGAAGTTCATGATCCGGCAGACCGGAGGGTTCGCGGTGGGCGCGATCTCGACCAAGTCCAGCGCCGCGTCCTTCGCCTTCTGGAGCGCCTCGGCCATCGGCACGATGCCGAGAGGCTCTCCCGCCTCTCCGATCAGGCGGACCTCCTTCCACCGGATTTGTTCGTTGATTCGGATGCTCTTCTTATCGATCTTTCACCTCCGTCGTGAGCTCCCGGCTCCTCGCCTCGATGGCGCGGCGCGCGGCTGCCACGAAATCGTCCACACTCATCGTCCCGGCGTCTCCGCCGTGACGCACCCGCACTGCGACCGCTCCCGCCGACGCCTCCTTTTCCCCGATGACCAGCATCGCGGGCACCTTGAACAGCTCGGCCCGGCGGATTCGGGCGCCGAGCTTCTCGTTGCGGTCGTCCGTCTCGACGCGGATTCCGGCGCGGAAAAGACGGGCGGCCGTGTCGTGCGCGGCATCGGCGAACCGGTCGGAAACCGGTAGCACGACGGCCTGGACCGGCGCGAGCCAGAACGGGAAGTTTCCGGCGGTGTGCTCGATCAGGATCCCGAGAAAACGCTCGACCGAGCCGAGGATCGCGCGATGAAGGACGACGGGTCGGTGCGGCTTGCCGTCCTCGCCGATGTACGTCAGATCGAACCGCTCGGGCTGGGCCGAGTCGTACTGGATCGTCCCGAGCTGCCAGGGGCGCCCGATCGCGTCCCGGACGCGGAAGTCGATCTTGGGTCCGTAGAAGTTGCCGTCGGCGGGCGTCCGCACGTAGGGTCGGCCCGTCTTCGCGAGCGCGGACTCGAGCGCCGCTTCGGAGCGATCCCACTCCTCGTCGGAGCCCATTCTCTGCGGAGGCCGCAGGCCGAGCGAGATGTCGACCTCCTCGAAACCGAAGACCGAGTAAACGGCGTCCAGGAACTCCACGAAAGCGTGGATCTCGGACTCGACCCGATCCACCGGCGTGTAGATGTGGGAGTCGTCCTGGGAGAACGTGCGGACGCGCGTCAAACCCGCCGTCACGCCCGATCGCTCGTACCGGTGGAGCCGCCCGAAGTCGGCGAAACGCACGGGCAGCTCGCGGTACGACCACAGGCGCTCCTTGAAGAGCAGGTGGTGGCCCGGGCAGTTCATCGGCTTGACGCCGAACTCCCGCTCCTCGATCTCGGTGAAGTACATGTTGTCGCGATAGTTGTCGTAGTGGCCCGAGATCTTGAAGAGCTCGGCGTCGAAGACCTGGGGGGTGATGACCTCGTCGTAGCCCCGCCGCCGGTACTCCTCGCGAAGGTAGGAAAGAAGCCCGTTGTAGAGCACCGCTCCCTTCGGAAGGAAGAACGGCGACGCCGGAGCGAGAGGGTGAAACGTGAAGAGCTCGAGCTCGCGCCCGAGCTTGCGGTGGTCGCGGGCCTTCGCCTCTTCCAGCCTCTTCAGGTACTCGTCGAGCTCTTTCTGGGTCAGGAACGACGCTCCGTAGATGCGCTGGAGCATCGGGTTCTTCTCGTCCCCCTTCCAGTACGCGCCCGCCGTGTGGGTCAGCTTGAAGACGCCGAGGCGTCCGGTGGAAGCGACGTGCGGACCGCGGCAGAGGTCGATGAACTCGCCCTGCCGATAGCAGGAGACCTGATCGTCACCGAGCTCGCGCGCGATCTGCACCTTCAGGGGATCGTTCTGGCCTTCGAAGATCGCGATCGCTTCGGAAACCGGCATCTCGGAGCGGGTGATCGGAAGGTCTTCCGCGATGATGCGCCGCATTTCCGTCTCGATCTTCCCGAGGTCTTCGGGAGTGAAGGGGCGCTGCGGCAGAAAGTCGTAGTAGTAGCCGTTCTCGATCGGCGGACCGATGCCGATCTGCACGTCGGGGAAGAGCCTTTTCACCGCCTGGGCCGTCAGGTGCGCGGTCGAGTGCCGGTAGATGGGGACGAGGTCGGGCGATCTCCACGTGACGATCTCGAGCGACCCATCGGCGTCGAGCGGCGTGACGAGATCGACGACGCGGCCGTCGAGCTTTCCGGCGACGGCGTCCTTCGCGAGGCGCGGTCCAATGCGCTCCGCGACTCCGCGGACAGTCGTTCCCTTCGGGACCTCGAGTGTCGCCCCGTCGGGCAACCGGATTCGAACTTTTTCTGCCAGCGCTTCCATGTTCTCTCGATTCCGAAGAATTGACCCCAAAAATCGAAAACGCGGGTCGCCCCGCGTCGTTTCTTTCTCTGGTAGGCGCTAACGGGATCGAACCGTTGACCTCTACCGTGTGAAGGTAGCGCTCTTCCAGCTGAGCTAAGCGCCTCCGCTTTCGAGAATTGGTAGGCTCGAGCGGATTTGAACCGCTGACCCCTACCGTGTCAAGGTAGTGCTCTCCCCCTGAGCTACGAGCCTGCTTCGTCCCGCCGGCGAACCACCGTCGGGGGGCTACGGACCGGAAGCCCGCGGGGGCGTTTTTCATCCCGGCCTTCGTCCCTGGTTGAAAAAGAGCTTCCACCGATTCGGCGAATCGAGGGTGCGGCAATTTAGCAGACCCGGGTCGGCGAAGCAATCGAGGGCGGGAAACGAAAACCGGGAGAGGGGGAACGAATCGGGGCCCCCCTCGTTTTCCGTTTCCCGTTTCCCGTTTTCCGCCCGTATCATGTCCTCAACAACTTCATGTCATCGCAACTTCGGGCGTCCTTCTCCTCGCTCGTCCGGCGCTGGTCCAGTCTTCGCGAGGAGCGCGCCGAGACCGCGGCGGCGCGCCGATTCTGGGAGAGAGAGACCGCCCGCGAGTCCGAAGATCACTACTGGGGAGCGCAGCCCCTGGTCCGGCGGGCGATCAACCGGCGCGTGACCGGCGATCCCAACCGCTGGCCGATGGAATGGTTTGCCGAGGCTCACGCGCAGCGTCCGTTCGCGCGAGGGCTCTCGGTCGGGTGCGGGTCGGGCCTTCTCGAACGCGACGTGCTCTCGAAAGGGATCTGCGAGGCGATGGAAGGGATCGACTTCTCCGAGGATTCCCTGGAGCAGGCGCGGTTCGGCGCCGAGGAGGCGCACCTCTCCGATCGCCTCGAGTACCGCGCCGAGGACATCAACGCGTTGAAGTTGCCCCGCGGCCGGTACGACATCGTCTTCTTTCACGGGTCGCTCCACCACGTTCGCCAGATCGAACGGGTGCTGACGGAGGTCCGCCAGGCCCTGAAATCGGGAGGCCTGGTCTATCTCGACGAGTACATGGGTCCATCGCGTTCGGAGTGGACCGACGGTGACTGGGGATTCGCGCGCAGCGCCTTCGATGCCCTTCCGGAAGAGTTGAAGAACCGGCCGGACCTGGCGATCCCGCTGCCGATGGACGACCCCTCCGAGTCCATCCGGTCGAGCGCGATCCGTCCGGCGGCGGCGCGGTTCTTCGAGATCGTCGAGGAGCGCCCCTACGGTGGCAACATCCTCTGGTTCGTCTTTCCCTGCCTCGACATGGAGCGGCTGCGGCAGGACTCGACGGGCGCTCTTTCACGGCTGATCGCTCTGGAGGACCATCTGCTCGAGCGCGGATGGATCGAGTCGTACTTCCGGGTGATCGTCGCGAGGAAGCGATAACACGCCGACTCGGCCTCGCGACCCTCCTCGTCTTCGACCTCGTTCTCTTCGCGCCGCTCCTCGTCCGAGGCCGCGTCTTCACCTCACACGAGTTCGTCCGCGCCCACCACCCGTGGCGGGAGAGCCCGCAGGGACTGCTCGAGGCGGAGAACCCGCTGCTCGCCGATCCCGCGGCGTCGGGAGAGACGACGCTCGTGCGCTACCGCGACTTTCCGCGGGGATTCTTCTGGAACCCCTGGGTGTCCTCCGGAGCCGTCGGGCCGTTCCACCTCGCGCAGGGCTTCCTCTCCCCCTTCGTCGCGGTCCCGGCGCTCGCGCTTCCCGAGGCTTGGATCGAGACCGGAATCCTTTTCCTCAAGTTCAATTTCGCATTTCTCGCGGCCTACTTCTTCCTCCGCGGCCGCCGGTTCTCCGATCTCGCGTCCGCGGCCGGCGCGGCGACGTGGGCGTTCTCGACGGGACAGACGGTCTGGGGGCTCTGGATGCAGACGTCCGTTTCCGTCACGTATCCGCTTCTTCTCGCGGCCGTTGACCGCGCGTTCGACCGGGATCGGGGCGCGCGGGTGGTCCTCTTCGCGGCGGCGTCGTTCCTCCTGTTCGTCGCCGGCGGCTTTCCGCACTGGATCCTCTACGGCGTCTTCGCGGCCTTCCTGTATTTCGTCTTCCGCGCCGCGGCGGAAAGGGCGCGAGCGCGGCGCGCGGCCGGGCGGCTCGCCCTGGCCGCCTCGATCTCTCTCGCGATCCTCGCGCCCTCGATCTTCGCTTCGGGACGCTTCGTCGAGGCCTCGGGCTACCGCGACGCCCGGCGCGGGATGGGCGCCGCGTACCCCCTTCCGCTTCGACACGTCCGTCTGTATCTGCTGCCCGAGTACCAGGGGACCCAGCGGCGCGCCGACTACCGCGGCGTCGGATGGATCCCGGGCGACAACTACGTCGAAACCGCGGTCGGAGTCGGCATCGTCGCGGCTCTGCTCGCCGCGGCCGGAGTGTTCTCGAGGCGCCGGCGCGTCCTCGTCGCGTGGGCCGTCACGCTCGCGGCGTTCGTCGCGATCCCTCTTTACGGCGGCGGAACGATCCTGCGCGCCGTCGGATCTCTTCCCTTTCTCGACATCACGCTCTTTGCGCGATCGAAGATTCTGATCGTCCTCGCCCTCGGCGTCCTCGCCGCGTGCGGGACGGAGGAGCTCGAGCGGCTGGCCGTGGGCAGCGCGCTCCGGCGAACGGCGATCGAGGTCGCTCCTTTTCTGATCGCGGTTCCGCTCGCCTTTCTCGTGCTCGACTTCTACCCGGTCTCGAGACCCTCCGAGGCCGTCTTCCGCGAGACGCCCGGAATCGCCCGGCTCCAGGCGCTCGGATCCGCCACTCCATCGCGCTTTGCGGCGGCCGGATGGACTCTCGTGCCGAACGTGTCGGAGGTCTTCGGGTTGGAGGACGTACGCGGCCACTTCCTCCACGAGGCAAAGTACCGGCGGCTCCTCTCCGCCGCGGATCCGAACGCATTCGGCCGCTACGGCACGTATCTCCTCTACGACCCGCGGTCGCTCGATCCGGCGTCCCCCGTGCTCGACCTTCTGAACGTCGCGACGCTGGCCGCGCCTCCCGGAGCGCGCCTGCCGACGGGCTCCGAGGTCGAACGGCGCGACGCCGCGGCCATGGAGCCGCCCGACCCGCGGACCGTCCGTCCCGATCCCGATCCAGCGCGGTTCCCGAAGATCTACGATGGTCCCGAACTCGCGTTGTTTGCCCGACCGAGCGCGTTCCCGAGATTCTGGCTCGTCTCGCGCGCGAGGCCGGGAGGAGTCGAAGACGTCGCGACCGCCGACCGCGCCACGCTCGCGACGGCCGTGTTCACCGACCGTGAGACCGCGCAGCGCCTCGCGGCGAGCGAGCCGGCGAGGGGCTCGTCGGGAACCGTTCGCGTCGTCCGGTTCGGCCCAGAAAACTTCGAGCTCGTAACCGAAACCCCTCTGCCGTCTCTCCTCGTCTCCTCGCAGAAGCGCTTCCCGCCGTACTGGCGGCTTTTCCTCGACGGTGCCCCGGTCGACGGATTCGCGGCGAACGGCCTCTTCCTGGGG
>DASUAD010000278.1:0-4464 GCA_035763965.1 Thermoanaerobaculia bacterium
CCAGGCGAAGGTCACGACGAGCGGTCTCGGCGGCGCGTCCGACGCCTCGGGCGTCGCGGGTAAGATCGCGAAGGCCGTGGGCTCGACGCTCTACGTCAACATCGGATCGGAAGCGGGCGTGAAGGAGGGCGACGAGTTCGAGGTCACGCGCTCGGGTGAGGTGATCAAGGATCCGGACCCCGGAGAAGTTCTCGGAGCGAACGAGACGAGAGTCGGCCGGATCCGCATCAACGCCGTCATGGGACCGCGCCTCTCGAAAGCGAGCCCAATCTCCGGCAGCGTGTTCAAAGTCGGAGACACACTGAAGAATTCGGAACCCCCTCGCGCGACGTCGAACTGAGCGAGGAGGCGTCACCCGAGGCTGTTCGATAATGGGCTCTCGGCACTGCCCGTAGCTCAGCCCGGACAGAGCAACGGCCTTCTAAGCCGTGGGTCGCAGGTTCGAATCCTGCCGGGCAGGCCAATCCTCGTGTGCGCGTCCTGAGTGCGGCAGCGCATAAGGTTCGGTACCGAGCATGCTCAGACGCGACGAAGGAGCGTCTGAGAACATGCGACGCACCGAGCGTCGGCGGCAGCCGACGCGACGTACCGAGCATCGGCGAAGCCGATGCGACAAGCCACGCCGTCGAGCCGTGGCTAACCCGCGGGGTCCGCCCGCCGCTAACCCGCGGCGTCGAGCCGCGGCTAATCCTGCCGGGCAGGCCAATTGCCGTCGCTTACCCGGCCGAGCGACTTCACCGCAGCTCCGAGACCGCTTTCCCCTCCAGGAACGCGCGCGCCTCGGCGATCTGCTCCTTCGCGCCGTCGGCTTTGCTGCACTGGGAGACGATCTTCTCGTAGTAGCTCTTCGCGGCGGAAGCATCGCCGGCGAGCCGGGCGGAGCGGCCCGCCCCGTACAGGCCGTTGAGGCGATTCGGCGAAGCGGCAAGGTCCGAGCGGTACTCCGCGAGCGCCTCCGCGGGTTTCCCGATCTCGAGAAGCAGATCCCCCAGCTGCTCGCGGGCCGGCAGGATCGGTCCCGGGGTCACCGGATGCTTGTCGACGGTGTCCTCGAGCGCGGCGGCCGAACGCATGAGCTCGAGAGCCTCCGAATCCTTCTTCTCCGCGCGCGCGAGCCACGCCGCAGCCTCCCGACGAAGGATCTCGACCTGGTCGCCCCAATAGGCGTTCTTCGCACCCCGCAGCGAATCGCGCAGCTTCTCGAGCCGGGCGATCTCGGTACGCGCCGACACGGTGTTCCCGCCGCGGGCAAAACCAACCGCCCGTGCAAAGACGACAGTCGACTCCGTCCACGGGAACTTGCTCCACTCGAAGTTCGCCGGCCGGAGCTCGATCGCGGCCGCCGCGGCCCAGTCGCGCCGCTCGAGCGCCATCCGGGCGGGGATCGCCGTCAACGCGTAGGCCACCTGGAAGGTCGGCTTGTCGAACTTCTCGGCGCGGGACGCGCTTTCGAAGATTCCGCGCGCTTCGGCGTCGCGTCCGGTCTGGAGGTAGGCATAGGCGAGGTAGTCCATCGCGTGGAGCTCGTCGAACGCGGTCGCTCCCGGCATCGTCGCCTGAACGGTCCGGCGGGCGGCGTCGGCCGACGCGAGGTTCGACGAGATCGAGTCCTCCCACAACCCGAGCCTCGTGAAAATGTGGGATGGCATGTGGAGCGCGTGCGGCGAGTCCGGCGCGATCTTCGCGTAGCGCCGGGCGGCGTCGACGGCTCGCGTCGCCAGCGACGGATAGTCGTAGCTGTGGATGATGTAGTGGGCGATTCCCGGATGCTCCGGCATCTCCTTGAAGATCGGTTCGAGAATCTCGCCTGCCTTCTTCTGCCGCGGATAGGTCTTGTCCGGGGGCATGGCGAGCGCGACCCCGTTCAGCGTGAGGGCATAGAAGATGGTCGCTTCGCGGTCCTTCGGGTATTTCGCCGCGAGCTCACCCATCGCCTTCTCGAACGCGAGGAAGCGCGTGAGGTGGTCGAGCGTGTCGGACTTGTCGTAGTAGGCGCCGAGCGCCTCGATGTAGTCGCGCTCCCTCTGTGTCTTCGCGCCCGCCGCGCGGGCCGCCGCGAGCGCGGCGACTCCCGCTTTCAGGTCGTCGGGAGGAGGAGCTTCCCAGATCTGATGAAAGCGGCTCATCGCGACGCCCCAGTGCGCCATCGCGCAGCCCGGGTCGGCCGCCGCCAGCTCGGCGAATGCCCTGTCGGACTTGCCGTACCAGAACGAGTGCAGCATCGCGAGTGCGACGTCGAACTTCTTCTGCGAGGCGGGCCCGCAGGAGATCGGAAAGTGGACCTTTCCGAGCTTCGTCGCGTCTCCCTCTTTGTGTTCGTGGCCGGTATCGGCTTTGAGCGGTACCGCGAGGACGATGAAAAGAACGGTCGAGAAGGTCAGTGCAATGAGTCGATTCATGTGGCTCCTCCGGAAAGGCCGGATTCTAGACCTTTGCGGGAGTTAAGATCGGCGGCCTTCCGCAGACATGAGGTGCTGGCATGACATTGGCGATGGTGCTCGCGGCGTGGATCAATCTGCTCGCCGGACCGGCGCCGCCGGGCATCGCCGCGAATCCGCCGGCGCCGCCGGTCGCGCGGCGGGAGCCTGATGTGGACGTCGTTCACGGAGAGAAGCGGCACGACGAGTACTTCTGGCTCCGCCGGAAGGACGACCCCCAGGTCCGCGCCTACCTCGAGGCCGAGAACGCCTACACGGATCTCGTGATGAAGGCGACCGAGCCGCTCCAGGAGGCGCTCTACGCCGAGGTGCTCGGTCGGATCAAGGAGACCGACCTGACGGTGCCGTATCGAAAAGGAGACTTCTTCTACTACTCGCGGACGGAGAAGGGAAAGCAGTACCCGATTCTGTGCCGTAAGCGTGGAACCCTCGACGCTCCCGAGGAGATCTACCTGGACGAGAACGATCTCGCGAAGGGTCAGAAGTTCTTCGCCATCGGGGATCGGGAGGTGAGCGACGACGGCAACCTTCTCGCCTATACCACGGACGTGACGGGTTTTCGGGAGTACACGTTGTTCGTCAAGGACCTCCGCACCGGGGCGGGCGGCGCCGAGAAGATCGCAAAGGTGAGCTCGATCGCGTGGGCCGCCGACAATCGGACGATCCTCTACGTGACGGACGATGCCGCCAAGCGGCCGTACCGGCTCTACCGCCACGTCGTCGGCTCCGACGCGGCGAACGATCCGCTCCTGTACGAAGAGAAAGACGAGCGTTTTACGCTGGACGTCAGCCGCTCGCGCAGCCGGGCGCATGTTTTCGTCGCGGCCGAAAGTCACACCTCGAGTGAGGTCCGCTTCCTGAAGGCGGAGGAGCCATCCGGAGCGCTTTCGCTCATCGCGCCGCGAGAGAAGGACCGCGAATACGACGTCGACCATCGGGGGGACCTTTTCTACATCCGCGTGAACGACCGCGGCCGCAACTTCCGGCTGGTCACGGCGCCCGTCTCCGACCCACGACCCCCGAGCTGGAAAGAAATCCTTCCCCACCGCGAAGACGTGATGCTCGAGGCGCACGATCTCTTCGCGAACCATCTCGTCCTCTACGAGCGCGTCGAGGGCCTTCGCCGCTTCCAGGTCACGGATCTCGGAAGCGGCGTCTCGCACTCGATCGAGTTTCCCGAACCGGTCTACGCGGCCTTCTCCGGAGACAACCGCGAGTTCGACACGCGCGTGTTCCGCTTTCGCTACCAGTCGCTCGTGACGCCCGAATCCGTCTTCGACTACGACATGGCGACGCGCGAGCGCAAGCTCCTGAAGCAGACCCCCGTGCTCGGGGGGTACGACGCGTCGCAGTACGTCTCCGAGCGGCTGCGGGCGCGCGCGACCGACGGCACGTCGATCCCGATCTCGGTCGTCTACCGCAGAGGGGTGAAGCGCGACGGTCGGAATGCGCTCCTGCTGACGGGCTACGGGTCCTACGGCGTGTCCAACAATCCGACTTTTTCCTCGAACCGGGTCAGCCTCCTCGACCGGGGCGTCGTGTGCGCGATCGCGCACGTTCGCGGCGGCGGCGAGATGGGAAAGAAGTGGCACGACCAGGGGCGGATGTTCGCGAAGAAGAACACCTTCACCGACTTCATCTCGGTCGCCGAATACCTCATCCGCGAGAAGTGGACCTCATCCAATCGTCTGGCGATCGAGGGGGGAAGCGCCGGCGGGCTTCTCGTCGGCGCCGTCGTCAACATGCGTCCGGACCTGTTCAAGGCGGCGATCGCACGGGTGCCTTTCGTCGACGTCATCAACACCATGCTCGACCCCACGCTCCCGCTGACGGTCGGTGAGTTCGAGGAGTGGGGAGATCCCCGCATCCGCGAGCAGTACGAATACATCAGGAGCTACAGCCCCTACGACAACATCGCTCCGAAGGCGTATCCGGCGATGCTCGTCAAGACCTCGTTCAACGACAGCCAGGTCATGTACTGGGAGCCGGCGAAGTACGTCGCGCGGCTGCGCGCCACGAAGACCGA
>DASUAD010000279.1:0-2090 GCA_035763965.1 Thermoanaerobaculia bacterium
CTTCCGCTCGGAGCGCGGAGGCGGCGGCATCTTCCTGATGGGCGCGACCGGCGAGTCCGTCCGCCGGCTGACGGATTCGGGCTTCAACCCCGCGTGGTCTCCGGACGGAAAGGAGATCGTTGTCGGGGACGAAGCCATCCAGACACAGCTCTCCCGCAACGTGACGAGCCGCCTCTGGGCGGTCGACGTCGCGACGGGTGCGAAGCGAATCGTCACGCCGGGAGACGCCGTTCAGCCGAGCTGGTCGCCGCACGGACATCGCATCGCCTACTGGGGCCGGGAGCAGGGGCGCCACCATCGCGACGTCTGGACGGTCCCGGCGGCGGTCGCTGCAGGCGCCAAACCGGGGGAGGGCGCGGTCGCGGTCACGGCGGACCCGACCGTCGAGTGGAACCCGGTGTGGTCGCCGGACGGCGTCTGGCTCTACTTCTCGAGCGACCGCAACGGGACGATGAACCTGTGGCGGGTCGGGATCGACGAGAAGACCGGCAAGGTCCTGGGGAAGGTCGAGCCCGTCACGGCGCCGTCCCGCTGGGTCGGTCACTTGAGCATCGCGGCGGACGGGCGGCGGATGGTCTATGCGTCGGCGGACGAGACGTCGATCGTCGAGAGCGTGGCCTTCGATCCGGTCGGCGGGCGCGTGACGGGGGAGCCCGCGCCGCTGCTCGCAGGCTCGCTGCTCGTGCGCGAGATCGGCATCTCTCCCGACGGAAAGTGGATCTCGTTCAGCTCGCGGGGGACGCGCGAGGACATCTTCGTCGCTTCCGCGGACGGCTCGTCACTGCGGCAGCTGACGAACGACGCGTTCCGCGAGCGCGGCGCCGACTGGTCCGCCGACGGAAAGCGGATCGTGTTCTATTGCGACCGGACCGGCCGCTGGGAGTTCTGGAGCATCCACCCGGACGGCAGCGCTCTCACGCAGTTGACGCGGGGATCGGTCGACCCGTGGAGCGCCCGCTGGTCGCCCGACGGCGCCCGGCTGGCGTACCCGAACGGCGAGAACACCTATCTCCTGCCGCTCGGCCTGCCGCTGGGGACGGAGAAGCCGGAGCCTCTTCCCCGATTCGACGCCGCCGGCAACGCCTTCACCGTGAGTTCGTGGTCCGCCGACGGCCGGACGCTCGCCGGGACGCTGACCCGGCCGGACGGCTCGGAGGTGCCGGGGATCGTCGAATACCGGATCGACTCGAAGGAATACCGGCGGCTCACGGACTTCGGTGACGATGCGAAATGGTTGAGCGACAGCCGGCGCCTCCTGGTCGGCGAGTCGTCCACCGGACGGATCCATCTTCTCGACAGCGCATCGGGAAAGTCCGTGCCGGTGCTCGACCGGCTGCGCCTCCGGCCCGGAGAGAGGAGCGGAAGCGGGATCGGCATCGTTCGGGCGAAGTTCGGGGTCTCGCGCGACGACCGGACCCTCTTCCTCGTTCGCGACCACAGCGAGGCGGACATCTGGCAGATCGAGCTCGAGGGATCGCCCGCCGGGAAATAGATCCGTCGCCCTTTTTCCCGAGAATCGATTTGTCCCCGTCCTTGACTCGGTGTACGAACGTACATACACTCCGGCGTCGTGCCGGACGAGGTACCGGAATGGACCTGGGATCCGGAAAAAGCGCGCTCGAACCGACATAAACACGGCGTCTCGTTCCCCGAAGCTGTCGCCGCGCTGGAGGATCCGCTGGCATTGACGGTTCGTGACAGAGCTCGACACGAGGAACGACTGGTGACGCTTGGCCAAGACTCGGAGGGCAGGCTCATCGTCGTGGTCTGGATTCAGCTAGAACGGGGGGGCCGGATCATCTCTGCGCGAAAGGCGACACCGCGCGAGCGGCGTAGCTACGAGGAAGGGCCATGAAGAAGGAATACGATTTCTCGAGAGGCAGGCGCGGGCCGGTCATTCCGGTTCCGAAGGGCAAAACCCGGATCACGATCCGGCTCGACAAAGATCTTCTCGACTGGTTCCGCTCCCAGGTGGAGGCGGCGGGAGGCGGGAACTATCAGACCCTGATCAACTCCGCACTTCGAGACTACGTACGCGAGGCGTCGTCTCAGATCGCGGAGGATGGCACACCGTATGGGCGATATTCAGA
>DASUAD010000280.1:0-2676 GCA_035763965.1 Thermoanaerobaculia bacterium
GCCGATACGGTTGCGCGTGGGGTTCTCCATGGTCCCCGCTCCTACGGGATAATCCGAACGCCGCGACGTCGGGGAAGTCGTTGGAGAAACCCTAGGAATTTCTTCGGTTTTTCTGGGAGCGCCGATGCGGGTCCGATTCGGGGAGTGCGTGCTCGATTCCGATACGCGGCAGCTCTCGGTCCGTGGCGAGGCGGTTCACCTCTCGCCGAAGGCCTTTCAATTACTGGAGTTGCTCCTCGAGAACCGTCCCAATGTCCTTTCCAAGAGCGAGATCCATGAGCATCTGTGGCCCGGCACGTTCGTTTCGGACGGCGCGCTCGCGAGCCTTCTCGTCGAGGTCCGATCGGCGATCGGGGACAGTGCCCGGGAGTCGCGCTTCGTGCGGACCGTTCACCGCTTTGGCTATGCCTTCAGCGGAGGCGCGGAGGAGATTCGGGGAAGCGCTCCCGTCGCAGGAAACCGGAAACTGATCTACCGACTCATCTGGGGCAACCGCGAAATCGCGCTCAACCACGGCGCGAACCTGCTGGGACGCGATGAAGCTTCGATCGTCTGGATCGACGATGCTCTGGTGTCTCGGCGGCATGCGCGAATCGTGATCGACGAGAGGGGGGCGGTTCTGGAGGATCTGGAGAGCAAGAACGGGACGTACGTGCGCGGGAAGAGAATCGAAGGTCCGACCAGGCTCGCCGACGAGGACGAAGTGACAATCGGGCCGGCCTCGATGGTCTTTCGCGTCTTCGAGCAGACGGCATCGACGGCGACCGCGGTCGATACGTAGTTCTCGCGCCGTCCTACGCCGCGGTCAGAACCTCACTCCCGTGCTGACCCGAAAAGTCCGGGGAAGCTGGTAGTCGGCGGCGCTCGTCGGTTTGCCGAAGCTCGGAGGCAGGTCGTAATGGACGCCCCGCACCGGTTGGTCGGTAAAAGGATTGAATTCAAGAAGCTCGCTCGAATTCCGCGCGGTCCGGACCGTGTTGTCCACGGCGACGACTCCCTTCTCGTTGAAGACGTTCAAGACCTCGGGACGCACAAACAGCTCCGCATTCCGGAAGATACGGACGGCGCAAGTCAGAGCCACGTCAGTCCGAGTGATGTCGTCGGTGCGGAAGGAGGCGGGTTTCGTGAAAAAGTATCTGGCAAGGGTCGGCGGCCGCACATACCCCGGATTCTCCACGGTGCGCGAAGGGTCGATGAACCCGACCGCCTCGTAAGGAAGCCCCGAGTCGTAGGACTCCAGAACCGAGACCGCGAGATCGGCCCAGCGCACCGGAAGCTGATAGACGACCCAGACTCTCGCCCGGTGACGCTGGTCGACGGCCGGTTGCGTCTGTCCCCGGCCCGAGAGGTAACCTGTCGGGTAGGCCCAGCTCTCCGCTTTGTACTCGGGGTATTCCTCGAAAGGGGCCAGCACCGCCGAAATCGGCCCCTCTCCGAGAAAGTTGCCGGTCAGCCGCGACCAGGTGTAGCTGCCGGCGGCCTGAAGTGATCTGGCGAGGCGCCAGGAGAATTGGGTCTGGACCGCCGTATAGCGGCGCTCGGGCTTGTTGCTGTTGACGACGAGCGCCAAGTCGTGGACGCTCCCGAACACGGGCGGGCTTTGCCCGGTCGAGAGATCGATTCGGCTCGAGTAGAGATCGCGAAAGTCACGAAGAAGAAAGTCCGCGCGAACGAACCCTCTTCCGCCGAGCGCCGCTCCGACACCGGCCGAGTACTCCCGGGAGCTCTGTGGCTTCAGACCGGGCGAGATTCTCGTCGAGATGCCGGGCACGCCCCCCCCGAGCGTGGGATTGCTCGCCGTGCCTCCGACGCGAGAGAACCAATCAAACAGGATCCCCAGGGCCTGATTCGCGGAAACGAGCTCGCTCGTCGGAGCGAGTGGATTGCAGTTGACGCACGGCCCCTCGTAAAGCCAGACGAGGTTCGCGTTTCCGGCGGGAGAAGCTGCATTGACGATGTTGTCGTGGAGCTTGTCCACGTAACGCGCATAACCTCCGTGGACCTCCCATCGCCCGTCGCCGTTCGGGTCGAACCGGAATGAGAGGCGCGGACTCCACGCTCCCGAGCTCGAGACGAGCTTGCCGGAACTGTCCCGAGCGCGGTTCCGGTCGTATCGCACGCCGAGGTTGAAGCTCCAGTGGCGTCCGAGCTGCAGGCGGTCCTCGAGGAAACCCGAGTCCGTCAGCAGCTCAGACCCACGCGAGGGCTGAAGAATCGGGTACCACTCGATCCTCGTCTGTCCCGGGCGGAAAGTCGGGAAGATCGTCGTTCCCCGCATGATTCCCGTGGATCTGCTGATCCAGAAGTCGCTTCCGGAGCGGTGGAGGTTCCTACGAGCTGACTCGGAGAAGCGCTCGTAGCCCGACCGAATTTCGTGGATCCCGACTGACGGCGTCGGAAGGAAGTAGACGCCCTTTACGGAGTAGGAGTCGTTGTCGTACAGCTCGGGGTCCCGGTTGATCCCCGGCGGCGAGTGGTAACCGGCGAAGAGGCCGCGGGACTCGTCGAGGATGTGCGTGCCCCGAATCGGATCGGAGTCGGCCGCGCCCCCGAGCGTCAAGGAAAACCGCCGCCGCGAGTACTGCGCTTCGAGGAAGAGGCGGCTGGTCAGCACGCTGCTGGAGTTGACAGCGAGGAGCGAAGACGGGGCCTCGCGGGAAACGAGGCCGGCAGTGT
>DASUAD010000281.1:0-6022 GCA_035763965.1 Thermoanaerobaculia bacterium
CCCATCGAGCCACCGGCACGTCGCTTTCACTGATCCCGCCGAGGCCGCTGAACTGATCGGATTCGCAAGCTACCTACGTCGCCTTGTCGATTAGGGACACGTGATCGGACTCGGACAAATTCTCGGACAAGTGAGCGAGAAGGGCCGTTTTCATTGGCGATGCCGCCCGGTCCTGCCGGGTTCGAGTCCCGTCGGCCCCGCCAGCGAAGGCCCTCGCGTCCGAGCGGCCAGGCAGAGCCCTTCTCGACCCGCGGCCTCTGCGCTTCAGATGATGCATTCGCATCATTGCGGTATGGCGGTGATCCGCTCAATCGTTCTTTCAGCCGCGGGGGGCGTGACCTCGCGCGACATCTGGAATGGCTGCCAGACTGGAGAAGGGTTCGCGGGTCGCCGTCGTCGGCGGAGGACCGGCGGGATCTCTATCCGCTTATTTCCTGCTCACTTTCGCGCGACGCATCGACCTGGACATCTCCGTCGACGTCTACGAACCGCGGGATTTCACGAAAGCGGGTCCCGCCGGCTGCAACATGTGCGGAGGGATCGTCTCGGAATCTCTGGTCCAGATGCTCGCCGCGGAGGGGATTCATCTGCCGGCGACGGTCGTGCAGAGGGGAATCGACTCGTACGTTTTTCACAGCGACACCAACAGGATCCGGGTCGTCACCCCTCTCAAGGAAAAGAGAATCGCCGCGGTCCATCGGGGCGGCGGCCCCCGGGACGCCAAGGAGCGCAAGTGGGGAGGCCTCGACGGCTACCTCCTGAGCCTCGCCCGCGATCTCGGGGCGCGGGTCGTTGCGGCTTCCGTCACGGACGTGGGCTGGGACGGGGGGCGCCCGGTGGTGCATTGCGGGAGCTCGGCGGAGACGTACGACCTCGTCGTCGTCGCGACGGGGGTCAAGACCGGCTCCCACCTCGTCGAAAAGCTGGACTTGCCTCCGAAGCGCCCCGAGACCGCGAAGACTTACGTTACGGAAATCGCCCTCGGCGAAGAAACGATCACGCGCCACTTCGGCAGCGCGATGCAGATGTTTCTCCTCGACATACCCGGCGTCGACTGCGCCGCCATCATTCCCAAGGGCAACTTCGTGACCGTCTGCCTCCTCGGCCGCGGCATCGACAACGATGTGGTCGAGGCGTTCTTCCGAAGCGCCGCAGTGGCGCGATGCTTCCCGGACGGCTGGACGCCTTCCGAGGGCGTGTGCCATTGCTCGCCGAAGATCAACGTCCGGGAGGCGACCGTTCCTTTCAAGGACCGTGTCGTCCTCGTTGGCGACTGCGGCGTGACCCGGTTGTACAAGGACGGCATTGGGTCCGCCTACCGGACGGCCAGGGCGGCCGCGAAGGCGGCCGTTTTCAGCGGCGTGTCGTCCGAGGATTTCCGGAAACATTACCTGCCGACGTACCGCGAGATTGCGGCCGACAATCGGTTCGGGCGGCTGATATTTGCGGTCGTTCATGGCATCAAGGCCTTTGCGCCGCTCCTTCGCGCGGTCATGAAGGTGTGCGCCGCCGAGCAGGTGAGGCCGCGCCGGCGCCCGCGCATGAGCATCGTGCTCTGGGACATGTTCACCGGGAGCCGGCCGTACCGCGAGATCTTCTGGCAAACGCTCAATCCGAGATTCCTCGGACTGTTGCTGTGGGCGAGCGCTCAGGAATTGACGAGAGGCAGGCGCGCGGAGGGGAGGAGGAAGCATATGGAAGAGGGAGTGCTCGGCAGGGAGTACGCCGACGGAGAGGTGATCTGCCGGCAGGGCGAAGAAGGCGACCGGATGTTCATGGTCGAGGCGGGCCGCGCGGAGGTCGTGCACGAGGAGGAAGGTTTGGAGGCCGTCGTCGGGGAGCTCGGAGCCGGCGACATCTTCGGAGAGATGGCGATTTTCGAACGGCAGCCCCGCTCCGCGACGGTGCGCGCCAAGGGGCCGGCCCGCATTCTCACGCTCGACAGGCGCGGCTTCCTGACGCGCGTGCACGAGGATCCCTCGACGGCCTACCGGATCGTCGAGGAGATGTCGCGCCGCATCCGGAAGCTCGATGCCGAGCTTTCGCGGCTCAAGGGGCGTCCCCGGCGGACGCGGGCGACGCGACCTGCTCCGCGCGAGGTGTCCCGACCCTGATTCGGCGCGTTCGGCCCACGGCGCTGTGCCATCCGGTTTGGAGTGGCAGAAGCACGCCGGCAATGCCAGGGTCGGCGTCGAGCATCTCGAGGAACGCTCGCAGGTGCTCCTGCCAGAGCGCCGGATACGAGTGTGTGCCATGGCCCCGCGTCTCCGGGGTCACCGGCAGCAGCACGTAGCGCCCGCGGCGAACTCGCCGGATCAGGTTCTCCATCAGGCCGAGCTCGGGCGGGTTCACGAGATCGTCCGCCGAGTTGATCGCGAGCACCGGAACCCGGATCCGTTCGAGGAGGGGTGAAGGGTCGTAGTCGCGCGAAGCCTCGAACGCGTACAGAAAGTCGTTCGCGTCGGCGGAGGCGAGGCGCCGCCGCATCGCATCTTCGAGAAATCGGTCCGCCGCGTCCCGTGTCGGAGCGGCTTTGTGCCACTGCAGGGGGCTGGAAGTCATGATGACGAGGATCTGGACCGCGGCCGCGAGACCGCGCGGCTGCCGCTCGTAGTCGCCTCCGCGCCATTCCGGATCGTTGCGGATGTCGTCGATGATCATCTTTCGCAGCATCCGATTGCGGCCGGCGATCTGGGTCGGCACGGACGCCAGCGGGACGAGCCCGTCCATGAATTCGGGGTACTTCTCGCCCCAGACCCACGCGTGCATCCCGCCCATCGAGGTCCCGATCACGAGGCGCAGGTGGTCGACTCCGAGGCCTTCGGTCAGCAGCCGGTACTGCGCCGTGACCATGTCGTCGTAGCCGTAGCGGGGAAAGCGCGCGTGGAGACCGTCCGAGGGCTTCGAGGACCCGCCGTGGCCGATCCCGTCGGGCAGGATCAAGTACCACCGGGCCGCGTCGAGGAGCTGGCCCGGCCCGAAGAGAACGCCCGCGAAGTTGTCGGCCAGGAACTGGGCGCCGGAGCCGGTCGTTCCGTGCAGCACGAGCGCAGCGTTGACGACGGAGCCCCGCGAGTCACGGCGCGGAGCACCCAGCGTGCGGTAATGGATCCGGAGCTCCGGGAGACTCTCGCCGCTCGCGAACCGGAAGTCCTTGATGACGAAGTCGCCGGCTGCGGGCGCGGGAAGGTGGTTCCCGGCGAGGCAGGGCGCGACGAGAACCGCGAGAAGAAACGCGGCTGCGCCCGCTCGAGCGACGCTCATCAGGCCACTTCCCACCGCCGAGCGAGACGCCGGGCGAGCGCGAAAAAGGCCGCGGCCGACGCGATCAGGAACGCGACCTGCGGCACGAGCGCGGAAACCGGCTCGTCGCGCCAGAAGACCTTCATGAAGCCGTCGATCGCCCAGGCGTTCAGCGTCACGAGGCCGATCTTCTGCACGGTCTCGGAGAGGAGATACCTCGGAAACATGCTTCCCCCGAGGGCCGACATCACGAGGATCAGGAGGTTCGAGAGTGCGACGAGCTGCATCCGGGTTCGGGCAATCGCCGCGAGGACCAGCCCGAAGGCGGACGACGCGAGCGCGGTCACGACCGCCATGACGATGAACCCCGGGACGTGTCGGTGGAGCTCCAGCCCGAAAAAGAGCTCTCCCCAGAGGAACATCACGGTGAGCTGCGCGACGGCGACGCACGAGAGATAGAAGAGCTTCCCGAGCAGGAGCTGCGTCATCGTCACGCGGGTGGAGAGGATCCGGTCGAGCGTTCCGCTCTCGACTTCTTCGATCAGCGCGCCCCCGGCGCCCGCGGCCGAGAACAGCAGGAACATGACGCCGAGTCCGGCCGCGAAGACCGCCACCGTCGGGTTTTTCTTCTTTTCGCCGAGGACGTCGCGGATCTCGACGGGCACGAGTCCCGCGGTCGAGCCGTCGCCCGCGGGCTCGCCGGCGCCGCGGAGATTCGCGACGTTCTTTTCCAGGCGCGCGCGCTGCTCGGGCGTCAGGTCGCCGCCCCAGCGTTCGACCTGATCGATTCCGGTCTGCGCCAGGACGTCGGGCATCGACGTCATCGCGACTTTCTGAAGGAGTCCCGAGAGGACCTGAGGCGCGATCGGGTCCGACGTATCGGCGAGGATCGAGAGCTTCGGAGCGTCTCCGCCGGGCCCGAAGCGGATCGGCGCCGAGCCGAACCCCTTCGGCACGATCAGAGCGAGTGACACGTCCCCCTCGCGAACCATCTTCTCGGCCGTCGCGGCGTCCGGGATCGGAGAGGTCCGTCCGCCCGGGAGCGTCTTGACGTCGAGTACGCGGAGACCCTTTTCTCTCTTGAGAGCGTCGACGAACCGTCGGGAGTTCGGGGTCGCGTCTTCGTCGACGACCGCCACCGGAATCTGCCGCGTCGCCGCGCGGGAGGAGCTGCCGCCGAAGATGCTCGCGAAGACGGAAAAGAACACGACCGGAACGATGAACGCGAGCACGAACGCCGCGCGGTCGCGCTTCAGCTTCGCGAAGTGGGTGCGGGCGACTGCGAAGATCATGTTCACTCGCGCAGCTCCCGCCCGGTGAGATGGAGGAACACCGACTCGAGGGTGGCCGTCTTCAGCGTCAGGTCGCGGATGCGGACACCGTCGTTGCGGAACATCGTCAGCAGTTCGGGGATCTCGCGCGCCGGTTCGGTCACCGGGACGTGTACGGTCGAGTCGGTGATCGAGGCACCGCGACCCACGAGTTCCTCGGAGAGCGTCCCGGCCAGCGGCGTCTCCATCTCGATCGTCAGCATCCGGGCCGCCGGCAGAGTCGAGCGCACGAGCTCGTCCTTCGTCCCGAGGGCGATCACGCGGCCGTGGTCGATGATCGCGATCCGGTCGCACAGCCGCTCCGCCTCCTCCATGTAGTGCGTCGTGTAGAGGATCGAGACGCCGCGGCTGCGCAGCTCCTCGATCATCCCGTAGATGCGCTCGCGCGACTGCGGGTCGACGCCGACGGTCGGTTCGTCCAGCAGGAGGAGCCGGGGCCCGTGAATCGTCCCCGCCGCGATGTTCAGCCGCCGTTTCATACCGCCGGAGAGGCGCTCGGTCTTTTCCTTCTCACGGTCCGCGAGTCCGGTCCAGCGCAGGCTTTCATCGACCGCGGTCGCGAGCGCATCGCCGCGGAGGCCCTGATAGCGGCCGAACGCCTCGAGGTTCTCCTCGGGGGAGAGCAGAGGATAGAGGGCGATCTCCTGGGTGACGTAGCCGACGTTCGCTTTGGATTCGGGGTCGTCGGGAGGCCGCCCGAGCACGCGAACTGTTCCCGATTGAGGCCGGACGCGGCCGACGACCGAACGCACGAGGGTCGTCTTTCCGGCGCCGTTGGGCCCGAGCAGACCGAGGATCTCGCCGGCCTTGAGCTCGAGCGTGACGCCGTCGAGCGCCCGGCGGTCGCCGAACGACTTCACGACGTCGCGGATCTCGAGCGGAAGCGCCTCGGGCACGGCGCGAGTCTATCGTCGCGGGATCACTCCGGGCTCCTTGTGGCATGCTACGGTCGCGTGGCGGCGAACACCAAAGGCGAACGACGCGGTACCTCCGGCGCGCGCGAGTGGATCTCGCAGCAGTTCACGCGAGTCGAGGACGTCGTCTACGTCGGCCTCGGCATCCTCCTGGCGGTCAGCGCGGCCGCCCTTCTCGTGGCCGGCGCGATCGCTTTCGGCCGGAACCTGTTCGCCGGCTCTTTTCCCAGCGGCGCGATCCAACTTCTCGATCGGATTCTCCTGATCCTGATGATCGTCGAGCTCCTCTACACCGTGCAAGTTTCCTTCCGCGAGCACGCTCTCGTTCCCGAGCCGTTCCTGATCGTCGGGCTGATCGCCGCGACGAGGCGCATCCTCGTGCTGACGGCCGAAGTCACCGGCATGATGGATCGGCCGGAGCCCGTGTTCCGCAACGCGATGATCGAGCTCGGCCTGCTGACGTTTCTCGTCCTGGTGATGGTGATATCGCTCGTGCTGCTGCGCGGACGGCGGGCCGACGCCGTCGCCGAGCGC
>DASUAD010000282.1:0-4144 GCA_035763965.1 Thermoanaerobaculia bacterium
AGCGCATCGGCGAAGTATTCGCGGAACTCGATCTGGTACGCCGATTCGATCTCGGGGATCACGACCACGCCATGGCAGAGCATGCTCGCGATGACGGCGCGCCGCACGCGGTCGTCGAACGACAGGTGGAACCCCCGGAAGGTCGCCGCGCCCTCCTTCTCGACTGCGGCCCGGTAGCCGGGAAGGTCCCGCCGGTTCTGCACGAAGGAGTCCCCGATTGCGCCGATCGCGCTCATTCCGAGCCCGAGCAGGTCCGTTCCGGCCTTCGTCGTGTACCCCTGGAAGTTGCGGTGCAGGGTCCGGTCGCGGCGGGCGCGGGAGAGCTCGTCGCCCGGGCGCGCGAAGTGATCCATGCCGATGTACTCGTAACCCGCGTCGGTGAACCGCGCGAGCGCGGTCCGGAAGATCTCGAACTTGTCCCGTTCGGAGGGCAGCTTCGGCTCGAGCAGCTTCTGGTGTTTCTTCATCCACGGAACGTTCGCGTACGAGTAGACCGCGAGCCGATCCGGACCGATCTCGAGCACCCGGTCGATCGTCCGGGAGAACGACGCCGGTGTCTGGAGCGGCAGGCCGAAAATCAGGTCGATGTTGATTCCGCCGTAGCCGAGCTCGCGCGCAGCCGCGACGAGATCGCCGGTCTGCTCGGGCGACTGGATCCGGTTGACCGCCTTCTGCACGGCCGGATCGAAATCCTGCACACCCATCGAGACGCGGTTGAACCCCATCCCGCGCAGCACCGCGAGGTGCTCGCGGCTCGTGACGCGCGGGTCGACCTCGACGCTCACCTCGGCGTCCCCGGCGAACCGGAACGCGCTCCGCAGTCGGCCGGCGAGCCGTCCGGCGCGCTCGGGCGAGAAATAGGTCGGGGTTCCGCCGCCCCAGTGGAGCTGGATCACCTCGCGGTTTCTGCCGGCGCGCGAAGAGACCCATTCGATCTCTTTCTCGATCGTCGCGAGATAAGACTCCTCCACGGAGTGGTTCCCGGAGATGACGACGGTGCAGGCGCAGAAGTAGCAGAGGTGCTCGCAGAAGGGGAGGTGCAGGTAGAGCGAAAGGGGAGCCGGGTGCGCGCGCTCTGTCGACTCCGCGAGCACGCGATCGTAGTCGCTCGGTCCGAACCCTTCGCGCCACACCGGAGCCGTCGGGTAGGACGTGTAGCGCGGACCCGGGACGTTGTAACGGCGCAGCAGATCGACCGAGACGTCCGCGACGGGGAGACGCTGCTCGTTCACGCCTGCGCCTCCGCAGGCTCCGCGACGCCCACCTCGCGGGCGGCCGAGAAGAACGCCTCGACCGACTCGATCGGTGTCTGCGGCAGCACCCCGTGTCCGAGGTTGACCACGTGGGCGACGCCCCCCGTCTCCGCGATCATCGAGCGGACGCGGCGTCGCACGTCGCGTGTCCCGGCGAGCAGAGCGCCCGGGTCGAGGTTGCCCTGGAGGGCGCGGTCCGGCAGCTTCCGGCGCGCTTCCGACAGAGGAAGGCGCCAGTCGATCGACAGAACGTCGGCCCCGGACTCGTCCATCGCCTCGATCAGGTGCGCGCAGCCGTTCACGTAGAGGATGATCGGCTGCCGCTCGCGCCGGATTCCCTGGATCGCGCGCTTCACGGCCGGAAGCGCCCACCGACGGTAGTCTTCCTGCGACAGCTCACCCGCCCACGTATCGAAGATCTGCACGACCTGGGCGCCCGAAGCGATCTGGAAGGAGAGCACGTCTCCGACGACGTCGGCCAGCAGGTTCAGCAGTCCTTCGAGCGTGCGCTGTCCCCACCCCATCATGTGCTTGATCGCGGCGAAGGACTTCGAACCGCCGCCCTCGATCATGTAGCACGCGAGCGTCCAGGGCGCGCCGGTAAAGCCGATCACCGCCGCATCCTCGTGCAACTCGGCTCGAAGGCGCTTCAGGATCTCGCCGGTGAAGCGCAGTTCGCCGGCGGGGTCGAACCGGCGCAGCCGCAGGACGTCGTCTCCGGTCCGCACCGGGTGCGAGAGCCTCGGGCCTTCCTTTCCGAAGTCGACGCGCGCTCCCATTGCCTGGACCGGGACGAGGATGTCGGAGAAGAAGACGACTCCGTCGGGCGCAAAGCGGCGAAACGGCTGCAGGGAGACCTCCGCGGCGAGGTCCGGATCGCGGCACAGCTCCAGGAACGAGACCCGGCGGCGGACCTCCCGGTACTCGGGGAGGTAGCGTCCCGCCTGTCGCATCATCCAGGCGGGCGGGCGATCCACCGGACGCCCGTAACAGGCGTCCAGGAAGCGCTTGGCCGAAGGGGGGCTCGTCGTCGTCATGTGCGCGGCCCGTCAGTATAACGACGGGGTTCGACCTACGCGACCAGGTGCCTCAGCACGTACGGCAGTATCCCGCCGTGACGGTAGTAGTCGGCCTCGATCGGAGTGTCGATCCGGACGCGCAACGGAACTTCCTCGACGCGGCCGCTCGCACCGCGGATCGTGAGCCTCACTTCTCCGCGCGGGCGGATGCCTCCTTCGAGTCCGGTCAGGTCGAACGATTCGGTTCCGTCGAGGCCGAGCGTGCGCGCGGAGACGCCCTCCGGGAACTGGCAGGGGAGAACGCCCATGCCGACCAGGTTCGAGCGATGGATCCTCTCGAAGCTCTGCGCGATCGCCGCGCGGACTCCGAGGAGGCGCGTCCCCTTGGCCGCCCAGTCGCGTGAACTGCCGGACCCGTACTCCTGCCCGGCGAAAACGAGGAGCGGGACACCCGCCGCCTGGTATTTGATCGCCGCGTCGTAGATCGACATGCGGTTGCCGTGCGGCTGGTAGACCGTGACCCCGCCCTCCTCTCCGGGAACCATGAGGTTGCGGATCCGGACGTTCGCGAAGGTCCCGCGGGTCATGACGCGGTCGTTTCCGCGGCGGGAGCCGTAGCTGTTGAAGTCCTCCGGTGCGACGCCGCGTTCCTGGAGATAAAGGCCCGCCGGACTGTTCTTCTTGATCGCCCCGGCGGGGCTGATGTGGTCCGTCGTTACGGAGTCACCGAAGATCGCGAGCGCCCGCGCTCCCATGACGTCCGTCACCTCGCCCGGAGTCATCGAGAACTTCTCGAAGAAGGGCGGCTCCTGGATGTACGTCGACGTCGGATCCCACGCGTAGACCTCGCCGGTCGGCGCGGGAATGTCGTTCCACAGCGGGTTTTCCTCGGCCGCACGGCCGTACAGCCGCCGGTACGACTCGGGCTCGAGGGCGCCGCTCGCGGAGGACTCGATCTCCTTCGACGTGGGCCAGAGGTCGCGCAGATAAACGTCCCGGCCGTTGCGATCCCGGCCGATCGGGTCCGACGTCAGATCGACGTCCACGGTGCCGGCGAGTGCGAACGCCACGACCAGCGGCGGGCTCATGAGGAAGTTCGCCTTGATGCTCTGCTGGATGCGTGCCTCGAAGTTGCGGTTGCCCGAGAGGACCGACGCGGTGACGAGGTCGTGGGACGTGACCGTTTCCTCGACCCGCGGATCGAGGGGGCCGGAGTTTCCGATGCACGTCGTGCACCCGTACCCGACGAGGTTGAAGCCGAGCTGATCGAGGTACGTCTGCAGACCGCTCCGCGCCAGGTAGTCCGTGACGACGCGGGAGCCGGGGGCGAACGAGGCCTTGACGTACGGAGGGACCTTCAGGCCCCGCTCGACCGCTTTCTTTGCGACCAGAGCGGCTCCGATCATCAGGGAGGGGTTCGACGTGTTCGTGCAGGAGGTGATCGCCGCGATCAGGACGTCGCCGTGACCGAGGTCCACCCGCCCGGCAGCGAGACCGTCCTCGGGGATTTCCTCGACCCGCGTGGGGCTCGGCCGGTTGTTGACCATCTCGATTTCGGTGGCGGGGTTCGTGTCCTTCTTCCCGGTGAGAACGGGCCCGGTCTCCTGCCTTCCGCCCCCGACGAGCTGGACCTCGACGCCTTTGTGCCCGTTCGGAATCGGGAAGCGGACGGAGAGCGCGTCCGGCGGCTTGCCGTAGCCCCCCTCCGCCGACTGTTTCACCATCAGGTCCCGGAAGACGCCGCCGAGCTCGGGCAGCGGAATCCGATCCTGCGGCCGGCGGGGCCCCGAGACGCTCGGCTTCACGCCGGCGAGGTCGAGCTCGAGCACCTGCGAATAGTCGATCTCGCCGCCGAGCGGCATCCCGAAGAGT
>DASUAD010000283.1:0-2058 GCA_035763965.1 Thermoanaerobaculia bacterium
GAGAGGCGCTGGACCCTGAAGGAACTCTCCGACGCATACATCGACGAGACACTCCGGCGGGCGGGAGGCAACCGCTCGCTCGCCGCGAAGCGCCTGGGCGTCTCGCGCAAATTCCTCTGGGAGCGCGCGAAGACCCGGGCAAAAGCGCCGGCCGGCGGCCGCGATGCCCCCGGCAAGAGTCAGAAGAAATAACCGTCCGCGGCAAGGGGTTTGCCCTGTTCCGGTGCGCCGGATCGAGGGTGGTCCGGGTCACCGGCGGAAATCGGGTATCATCGCGGGTTCAAAAAACGGCCGCGGCCGACGAATCGGGGCCGCAGAAGGAGACGACGAAAGATGCCGACGAGCGCCGCTCGCGCCCCGAAGCGAAACAAGCGGGAGCTGGAGAAGTACCGCCGGCTGCTGGAACACAAGAAGGCCGAGCTCTCGACCGAGCTCGCCAAGGCGCGCACCGCCGAGGAGGAAACGACCGAGGAGTCGACGCAGGACATCGCCGACAAGGCCGTCTCGTCCTATACCCGCGAGTTTCTGTACTCTCTGACCGACACCGAACGCACCGTCCTCCTCCAGATCGACGAAGCGCTCGCCCGCGTCGACGAAGGGACCTACGGCCTCTGCGGCAACTGCGGCAAGGAGATGAACGAGAAGCGCCTCACCGCGGTGCCCTGGACGCCGTATTGCGTGGACTGCCAGGAACTCGCCGAGAAGGGGCTGCTCGAGGGCTGACGCGCCGGACCACCGAATCTCGAGGGCCGCGTCCGAACGGGCGCGGCCCTTGTTCTTGCCAGCGTGCTATGACGCCCGAGGGCCTCAGTCCGTACTAATCTCAGGCACCGGCGTGGGGACCTTGGAGTGTCTCGGTAGATGTGTCGCCTGATGCCAGACCGTCACACGAGCGTCGATCGAATGGTCCTTGCATCCCTTCTCGCACTGCTGACGGCGTACCGACTGACCGCGGCCTCTATCTCACGGGTTTCGACGTCCGAGACGGTGCGGTGGCGACTCACCAGTTCTGACCTTGCGCAAGTTGAGGTGGGCGCGATCGCGGTGGCGCCCGAATCCCGGTCCACACTCTTCGCCGCCGGAATCGTGCGATCGACGACGCCTCCCCACGCGACGAGTGTGATCTACAGGAGCCGGGATGCCGGGCACACGTGGCAGCTCATTCGGACGGCCGTAGTCCAGCCGGTGAACTCGCCTCTGCTGGCGGTTGCGAGCGCTTCGACTCTCTATTCGGCGGTGTTTCCATGTTGCCTCTCGAAGAGCACAGACGGAGGGGAGACGTGGATCGAAATCCCGCCGAACGCGCCACCGTTCTATAACGCCTTGGCCCTCGATCCTCGGAGTGCGAGCACGCTCTACGTCGCGATCGGCGGAGTCGGGATATTCGAGACGACCGACGGAGGAATCTCCTGGGACCTGATCACCAGGGACCTGGGTTTCAGCGGCCAGGTGATCTCATCCGTCGCGATCGATCCGGTTTCATCGAACCGCGTCTATGCCACGGGAGCAGGAAACCTGTACCGGACCGACGATGCGGGGATGACGTGGCAGCTTCTCAACCGAGAGACATCGAAGATGTTGTGGATCGCGCCTGAGACGCCGAGCATCCTCTTCGCTCAAGGGATCGACCGCGGGCTTCGCAGGAGCTCCGATGCCGGGTCGAGCTGGACCCCGATTCGGGACGGACTCCCCCAAATCGTCTTGCAAGGGAACAGCGGCGAGGTTCTCGCAGTCGTGACGGAACCGGCGGATCCGCGGGTCGTCTACGCCTCCACCGCGGATGCCGGAGTTTTTCGAAGCACGGACGGCGGCTCGACGTTTTCCGCCTTGAACGCTGATCTCCTGAACCTCCATGTCCCGTCACTGGCCGCTCCGGCCAATCGCGATCCACTGCTTTACGCAGCCACACAGGCAGGAGTATTCGACCTGCGGGAGCGCGACGACATCCTGACGGTGCTCCCCGCCGTCGCCTCGCTCCACGGCGTGCCGCCGACGTTCTTCCACTCGGACGTCTGGTTGTTCAACGGGTCCGCGCGCAACGAGGTCACGGTCACCGCG
>DASUAD010000284.1:0-3343 GCA_035763965.1 Thermoanaerobaculia bacterium
CTCTTCACGATCGTCTACCTGCTGGCGGCGCTCTCGTCGGCGCGGTTCCTCGCGGTCGCGGCTCCCCTCCTCGCCGTGTCGGGCGCCATCTACTGTTCCGACCTGTGGGACCGGAGATCGCGGGGCCGCGCGGCGGTCGCAGCGGCGATCCTCCTCGTCCCGGGTCTCCTCTTCTCGCTCGCACGAGTGATCGAGCCCCCGCCGGCGATCGGCGCCGATGCGTTGCCGGTCGCTCGAGCCGTGCAGACCCTGCCCCGCCCGGACGCCCGACCCGGCGCCGTGCTCGCCGGTTGGTCGTGGGGACACCTCTTCAACGTCGTCGGCGGGCGCCGGGTCCTCGTCGACAATTTCGGCAGCTGGACCGACCCGACCGATTTCCAGAACTCGACCGCGATCACGTTCGCGACCCGCGAGAAGGCCGTCGCCGACTACTGCGCGGCGCGCGGCGTCCGCTTCGTCGTGCTCGAAAACCCGCTGCATTACTTCGCCGCTCGCGCGGCGATGAGCGGTGTTCCGCCGGACTCGTACGAGCGGCCTCGAGGATCGGGACGGCCGACCCGCCTGATGCGCGCTTCGTTCTGGTGGCGTGCTTACGCGGAAGGCGGGCGCGCGCGACCGGACCTCGGAGCCGCAGGCGCTCCGTTCCGTTACTTCCGGCTCATCCGCGTCGAGCCGGACACCGGCACGCCGGAGAAAGACTTCGCCGTCCAGGTGTGGGAGCTGTCCCCCTAAAAAAAGGTCCCGATTGCTCGGGACCTTACAGGAGAGAAGGGACGAGTTTCTAGTTCTGGGAACCCTCCGGCCACTGCAGGAAGCCGCCGTTGGCGTAGATGATGTCGTCGTTGAAGTTGGTGGTCGTGATGCACGTCGCAGCGGTGGTCGATCCATCGCGGCCCAGGGAGCGGAACGCGTACTCCTGGTTGTTCGAGGTCAGGCCGTACTGGAGCAGGTTGCTCCAGCCGTCGCGCCGCACGGGGTTCGCGATGTACGTCGGCGAAAGCAACGACAGGCCGGAATTGGCTTCCAGGGCCGTCGTGGGTCCAGTGAACTTGCCGGTGCACTGGCCGGGCGGATAGAAGTTGTTGTCGACCGCGTACGCCTCGACTGCCGTGGCCATCGTCCGGATGTCCGACATCGTCCTCTTCTGCTTGCCGCGCTGCACGGCGTTCAGGAGGTTCGGAATGGCGATTGCCGCCAGGATGCCGATGATCGCGATGACGATCAGCAGCTCGATCAGGGTAAAACCAGACTCCCGCTTCTTCATTCAAGTCCTCCTAGTGGTCAGTTTCGACTTCCGCTTTCTGGCTCGGCTTTGAGCGATTCCCTGGGGGACATCCCAACGCAAAGGGGAGGCCAGGTCCCCCGGACCCTAAGTTGTTTGGACTGAACGTCTACAACTTTAGTCTAACTCAGGTATTTGTCAGTTTTCAAGCGCCGGGGGTGACAAAACTGTGCTCTTCTCCGCCAGGGCAAACTCCTCGAGCACGTCGCGGAAGAGGTCGACCCCCGTCAGGTAGTCCCGGAGGTAGATCCGCTCGTTGTTGCCGTGGCGGCGGAGGGCGTCGGTGATGTTCATCGGAATCGTCGAGAAACCGTAGGCCGGAAATCCCTTCCGGCGGAAAACGACCGAGGTCGTGTAAGCATTGAAAGTGGGGAGCGGACCGAAGGGCACCCCCGGAAAGCGCGCCTCGACCACCCGATGCAGGAGGTCCGTGAAGGGGCTCGGGAACGGGCTCGCTGTGGTGGCTCCGCCGTTGAACGACGTCGTCACCCGGATCCCGAGGGCCGCGGCGTCCTTCAGAATCCCGTCGAAATAGGGGGTCGGGCTCACTCCCGGCGGCGTCGAGATGCCCGTCAGCGATATGAAGCCCGGCTCCCCGCCGACGTTCGGCAGCACGTCGGACCAGAAGATCCGGGGCGCGAGGAAACTCGCATAGCGATCCGGCAGGATCGCGAGCTCCGCCGGATTCCTCCGCACGCGGTCGAGGTGACGCAGTGGATCGGTGAGGGGGCTCTGAAGGTGGTTCGCCAGCATGTCGAACCCGATCCGGACGTGCCGGTGCGGTTCGACGGTCCCGGTGCCGATCGTCTTCCACTTCGCCGCGAGCTTTTCGAGCAGTTCGCGCGCGGAGGCCTCGAACTCGGCGGTCGCGTATCCGGCCTGGACGGTTTCGACCCCCCAGAACCTCGCGTCGCGGAGGACGACCTCGATCACTCCGCCTTCGTTCAGCACGGCCGTGACGCCCTCGAACCACTCCGGGCGGTGCTCGAGGAACCAGGGCGCTCCCCACCGGCCTCCGGTCTCCTCGTCCGCCTCGGCGAGAAACAGGACGTCGGAGTCGGGGACGATGCCGTGCTCTTTCAAGCTCCGCATCGCGAGGGCCTGTGCCATGCCGATCGACTTCATGTCGTAGACCCCGCGGCCGAAGAGATAGCCGAGCTTGATCCCGCCTTCGAAGGGGGGGAAGTCCTTCCACTGTTCGACGGCGACCGGCGCGACGTCGATGTGGTTCAGCAGCAGGAGCGAGCCGGCGCGCCGGCGGCCGGGGAGCCGGGCGAGGACGTTGCAGCGGCGGGGGGCCGGACAGACCATCTCGGCGTCGATCCCGGCGCAGTCGAAGAACCGCATCAGGAACTCGGCGCCTTCCTGCTCTCCCCGCTCCTCCCGTGTATCGATGCGGACGTAGTCGCGGAGGAGGCGAACCGGCTCCATCTCCAGCCACTTCCCGAGCGACCGCGTGCCGTCGGCTTCGACGACGCTCGGCATCTTCTTCCGCGCGCAGCCCGAAGGGAGGAGGAGAAGCAGCACGAGAACCACGAGAACTCTTTTCAATGCGAACCCCTTTGCCGGCGTTCCCGCACGAGCAGTCCCGCCGCGAGCAATACGGAGAGAAGCGGCATCCAGCCGGACACCCGGAGTCCCGGCACCCGCTCACGCCAGTCGATCGTGTGGCGCCCGGCCGGAACCGGGACGGCGGAAAATGCGAGCTGCGCGGGCACGGGATCGACTTCGCGGCCGTCGACGTGGACCGTGCGATGTCGCCAGAACCCGCGGAGTACGAAGAGCCAGGTCGGGTCCGGGGCCTCGGAGACGAGCGAGATGCGCTCCGCCGTCCTTTCCACGACGCGCACTTCCCCCGGCCGGGCGCGCCCGCTTCGACGGACTCCCGTCTCGAGCACGACCTCGCCGAGACGGAGCCGTGGCACGAGATTGGCCGCCTCCACCGGGCCGACCTCCTCCCGCCAGGCACCGGTGAGCCGCACGTCGGGGAGGGCTCCCGCGAGCTCGTCCCAGGTCTGAAAACCGCTCGTGCGGAAAGGGGCGTATCCGGCGACCGGCTCC
>DASUAD010000285.1:0-2168 GCA_035763965.1 Thermoanaerobaculia bacterium
GGCCCTGAGAAGAAGATCGCAGAGATGCGGACGTTCGTGTCGACCGATTGCGTTTGGTGCCGGAGGCTGGGCGACGAGTCAACGTTTTTTGGGATGATTGCCTTGCCCTTACCACGGTGGTACGGTCGGCCAATGCGCAACCAAGCCTTCCTGTTCCTCGTGTCGCTCGTGTCTGCCTCCGTTCTTTCCTCGACGGAGCCGCCGCCGGTTCCGCCGGACGCCCCGACGGGAGCCGCGGCGGCGAGGGACGCGGAGCTGGCCAAGGCGGTCGCCGGCATCATCGACGCGTTCTCGAACAGCTCGCCGGTTTTCACGCGGGACGGCAAGCGTGTGGTCTTTATCTCGAACCGCGACGGACTGCCGCAGCTCTACATGGCCGACGCCGCGAAACCCGATTCCGAGGTGAGCCGCATCGTCACGACTCCCGAGCGCATGACGAGCCCCCAGGTGCTCGCGGACGGAAAAGCACTCCTGTTCAGGTCGGACGTCGGGGCCGACGAGAACTGGTCGATCTTCCGCGTGGGGCTCGACGGGAGCGGGCTGGTCAATCTCACCCCAGACGAGAAGCTCAACCGCGACGACCCATTCGTCCCCGACGGCGCACCCACCACGATGTTCTATTCCTGTCGGGTCATGTCGACGCCGACCTCGACGGTCTACACGCAGGACCTCGCTCCGGGATCGAAGCCGCGCAAGGTGTACTCCGACGAGAAGCCGTCGTTCCTCGCGGACGTGAGCCGCGACGGGAAGCGGGGGCTCGTGCTGCGCGTACCGTCACGGACCGACAACTCGATCCTGCTGCTCGATTTCGCGACGGGCACCACGCGCGCGCTCTACCCCGCGAGCGGCGGCCCGGTGCACGTCTACGACGCACTCTTCTCGGCGGATGGCAAGACCGTGTTCGTAGCGACGGACGGAGGGGGTGAAAGCGCAATCCTGCTCGCGCTCGACGCCTCCACGGGAAGGGAGACCGCACGCTACACGGAGACTCGACCGGCCACCGCGACCATCACAGGCCTCGAGGTGTCGAAGCGCGACGATCGCGTGGCGATGTCCCTCACGGCGGGGGATCACAGCGAAGTCCGCGTGCTCGATGCGAAAAACCTGAAACCGGGACCGGCGATCCAACTGCCGCTCGGCTCGGGGGGGCTGGGCAAGTTCTCGGAGGACGGCAGCCGACTCTCGCTCACCTGGTCCACACCGAACGCCCCTGGTGACGTGCACGTGATCGAGCCAAGCACGGGCAAAGTGTCTTCGCTCCGCCGTGACCGGCGCCCGACTCTCGCCAGTCTGCCCGCGGTCGAGGTGTCGATCGTCGAAGCCAAGGCGTTCGACGGCGGCAAGATCCCGATCATCGTGTACCGGCCTTCGGCCGGGAAGGGCGACACGCCGAAGAAGCTCCCGGTGATCGTGAGCTACCACGGTGGGCCCGCCGGCGTGTCGACCGTTCGCTGGAGCCCGGCGATCCGGTTCTTCACCTCGCTCGGGTACGCCTACGTCGAGCCCAACGTGCGCGGCTCGAGCGGGTTCGGCCGCGCGTACGAGATGGCCGACAACGGTCCCAAGCGGCTCGATTCGTTCAAGGACGTCGAAGCCGCGGCGCGCTGGGTCGCCGCGCAGCCGTGGGCCGACAAGGACCGGCTCGTCGTGTTCGGTGGCAGCTACGGTGGGTACACCACGTTGATCGCGCTCACCCGTCAGGCCGAGCTGTGGCGCGCGGGCGTGAACATGTTCGGCGTGTCGAACCTGCGGACGTTTCTCACGAGCACGAGCGGAGTCATCCGCGAGATCTTCCGGCTCGAGTTCGGTGAGCTGCCCAAGGACGAAGCGTTCCTCGATTCCATCTCGCCGCTGCGCGAGGCGGACAAGATCGTGGATCCCATCTTCGTCTACGCGGGAGCGAACGACCCGCGCGTCCCCCGCCCCGAATCCGACCAGATCGTCGCCGCCGCAAGAAAGAAGGGCGTCCCCGTCGAGTACATGGTCAAGGACAACGAAGGACACTCACTCGCGCGGCGTGAGAACCAGATCGAGTTCTACTCGAGAGCGGCGAGGTTCCTGGAGACGCAGCTCAGGTAACGGGGCTGTAGTGCTTCAGCGACTCCATGACGCCCCATCAGCGCGGGCGGATGTTCTGGTTGTGGTGGAAGACGTTGTCGGGGTCGTAC
>DASUAD010000286.1:0-12400 GCA_035763965.1 Thermoanaerobaculia bacterium
CGGTAGATCTCGAGAAAGAAGCCGCGGTCGTCGGTGAAGCGGGGGAGCCTCAACGTGCGCACGCCCTCGATGGGAGCGGGCTTGACGTAGCTCTTCGCCGTCGAGCGGAACTCCGGCGCGATCTCGTCGGGGGTCACTGAAGGGAGATTGTAGTCGCGCCTCGAGGAGGCGCCACCACCCTCACCCTCTCCCTCGGGGAGAGGGCAGGGGTGAGGGGGTGGACCGTGCCGAGGTCTTTACGGGGCCGCCGCCTTGGTCGCCATCGGCTTCACGTCGCCCTGCGCCGACCAGGTGATGTTGAAGCCGTTGCGGTTCTTGTGACTGAACTTGGTGTCCCCGTTGAAATTGTGAATCGAATTCGCCAGGACGAATCCCTCGTTCGAATTGGTGAACCAGTACTGGAGGTTCTTCACGACGGTGGGCGTCGTCTTGTCGGGGCCGATGACCTTATTCAGCGTGATCTCCGCCAGGCCGCTACCCAGCTTGGCGTGGGACATCTTGGCGTCGTCGTGCCACTCGATCGTGTCCTCGCGAACGTCGTACTTCTTCCACGTCGTGTTGAAGACGGAGGCGTTCGCGATCGCCTCGAGCGCCTTCTTCTGCTCGGGGGTCGACTTCTTGTCGAGCGTGATCACGACCCAGTTGGTCGGCATGCCAGGTCCCGGCTTGTGGTGCCACTCGCTGCCGAGGTCGCCCGACATCCACATCAGCTGGTTCGAGAGATCGACGTTGCCGTAGTGGCTCCCGGGGCGGAACTTGTACACGTTGTTGAACTGGCACATGTGCTCGTCGGCGGACTTGCTGAAGTAGCACGTGCAGAACAGCGGGCAGGAACAGCCTTCGATCGTGTCAGCGGTCACCGAGTACGTCTTGGACTTGTCGGCCGGGGTCGCGGCGACGACGGCGATCGCAACCGCGAGCACGGCGAGATAGGGGATGTATTTCTTCAAGCAGTAGCCTCCTTTCGGTGGGTCAGATCCCTGAAACATTTGATTCAGCGGCGGCGGATTCTACCGCACGGCAGCCGGCCGGGTGTAGCCTAACGGCGAACGACTCTTTCGGGAGGAAACCCATGAAATCGCGCGCTTTCTCCCTCGGCCTGGCGCTCCTCGCGGTCTCCGCCCTCGCTCACGCCTCCGGCCCGGACCCCCGGGAGCGCAACTTCAAGCTCTTCGTGGACGGCGCCGAGGTGGACGGCGTCGTCGGGTACCGGATCTCGTTCGCCCGCGTCCCCGTTCCGCGCTCCGACTCCCGCCGGCTCGACCGGGCCTACGCCCCCGACGAGAGGAGGCTCGTCCTGACGTTGACGGAAAAGGGCCTGAGCCGCCTCCAAGACTGGCTGAACGACGCGACCGACGACGGCACGCCGGCCGGCAAGAACGTGACGATCATCGCGCGGGACAACGAGAACCAGCTGCTCGCGAAGTGGGACTTCACGGGGGTCAGCCCGGTGACCTTCTCCTCGGCTGCGGCGGGCAACGTGAACCAGGTGGACTCGACGGTCGAGTTCGCTTTCGAGCGGATGCGGCTGGTGGAGGCGCGGGCGCGCTGAGTTCCCCGGCTCGAAGTCGCCCCCTCACTCCGACCCTCCGGCCACCCGCTTCGCGACAACACGACCTTGGTCGCGGCCGGAACATCCTGTCGGCCTCGCCAGTCGAGACCCCTCGCGCTCCCCGTGGAGGGAGAGGGAGCAGAATCAGTGCCCCCGGTTCAGGTTCTTGATCGCGTCGAGAAGGGCGGCCGGGGGACGCTCGAAGCGCGTTCCGAATCCACCTGTTCGCGCGATGGGTGAGTCTCCGACGAAGACGACGCTGCCCCGAACCCGGAAGATCCGGCGATCGCCCGGGAGCTGGAAATTGAGCTCGACGTATTCCCCGAGCTCGGGCACGTGTCCCGTGGCGACGTAGCCGCCTGCGAGGTTCAGGAGCTCGAGGAATCCCGACAGCTCCTCCTCGCCCCATCGGATCGTCGCCGGGGCGCCGACCGGGACGCGATCGGAGACCCGCTGTTCGGCCAGCTTTCGGCCCATTCCGCCTCGCCTCCGCCGTGAGTTGACTGAATCGATGAGGAGAAAAGGATAGCAGAAACGGGCGATTTTTCAGCGCGCGTCGTTCAGAGCCGCGCTTCTTCGAGCGCCGGCAGGAGAGTCCTCTCGAGCTTCTGAAAGAGACGCGCGGTCGCCTCGACGTCGCGGCGGCAGTAGAGCGCGATCTCGCGCAGCCGGTTCTCGCGGTAGTAGTGCCCGACCGCGTAGCCGTCGAGGCCATGCTCCTTCGGGCTCTCGACGCCGAACGCCTTGCACGCGAAGTCGAGATTCCACTTGCGCGACGCGCCGAAGAAAGACAGCACGTCGAGCAGATCCGTGTGCGGCTTGATCGCATAGCGGTAGCCGCAGAGGTTCTTCGTGACCCGGATTCCCAGAGCCGCGCTGCGCAGCATCAGGAAGGGCCCGTCGAAGCATCGCCCGTTGAAGGAGACGAAACGATCGAACTTCGCGATTGCCGCCCAGAATTCGGCGAGGAACGCGCTCTCGGTGTCACCCACGAAGCTGAAAAGCCCGTCCGCGGAGGTCTCTTCGAGCCGGCCGTCACGTCTCTCGTACCAGACGCGCCCGCGGCCCGTATCCGGGTTGACCATCCCCAGCACGACGATCCGCCCGGTGAGCGGCCACAGCGACAGCGACTCCGGCATCCGGGCCCGCTCTTCGTCGCTGCGCGCCCACTTCGTCAGGTAGGTCCTCTGCCCGTCGTCGAGCGTGTCCCACGGAATGCCGACGGTCTCGATGTCGAAGACGACGGTGGACATGACTGCAGGATGCTATTCTCTCCGGGCTCACCGAATGAAGCGACTCCTCGCACGCGCCGCCCTCCTGCTCGCGGCCTGTGCGCTCGCGAGCTGTGCCCGCGCACCGGCCCCCGCCGAAAAAGACACTCTCTACCGCCATCTCGACGGCGATCCCGCCACGCTCGATCCGATCACGACGACCGAGGAGTACGGAATTCTCGTCGAAGAGATGATCTTCCGGCCGCTGCTCGCGCTCGATGCCCGCGGGCTCCCCGCTCCCGGGCTCGCGCGATCGTGGACGGTGTCCCCCGACGGAACCACATACGAATTCCGACTCGACCCGTACGCCACATGGGAGGACGGGTCTTCCGTCACGTCGGACGACGTTCTTTTCACGATCGAGCGAATCCGCGATCCGAAGGTGCAGGCCTTCAACTATCGCGAGCTCTTCTCGGAGGTGACCGGGATCGAGACCCCGGACGCCTCCACGGTCCGCGTGCGCTTCTCCGCGCCGTACGCGGAGCGCCTTCTCTCGTTCAACGTGCCGGTGGTGTCGCGGGCGGCGTACGGTCGCGCGAAATCCGCGACGGACCTCGACCGGCACCCGCAGGGGAGCGGTCCCTACCGCCTCGAGCGGTGGGACACGAACCAGGCGATCACCCTCGTGCGCCGCCAGGAGGTGCCGGAGACGGCGGCCGGCTTCCGCCGCGTCGTCTTCCGCGTCATTCCGGACGCGAGCGTACGGTTTCGCGCCGGATCGCGCGGGGACCTGGACGAGTTCCGCATCGGGCGCGACCAGCGTCCGGCGGCTCAGGCGTCGCCCGACTTTCTCGCGCGCAACCGGATCCTGAAGGTCGTCCTGCCGAACGAAGGGTACCTGCTCTGGAACGTCCGCGACCCGTTTCTCGCGGACGCGCGGGTCCGGCGCGCGCTCGCGCACTCGTGGCCGCGCGAAGAGGTGGCGCGCCGGCTCTATCCGCCGGACGGAGCGGAGCTGGTCTCCGGCCCCTACCTTCCGGGGGCCCCGGAAAACGATCCGGGGACTCGGCCCCCGGCCTACGACCCCGCACTTGCGGGCCGGCTCCTCGACGAAGCCGGATGGCGCGCCGGCGCGGACGGCACGCGGGCCCGGGAAGGCCGCAAGGCCTCGGTCGAGCTTCTCTATCCGACGGGCGCGGCCGTCTACGCCGCGCTCGGCGAGATCCTGAAGAGCTCGTATCAGAAGGTCGGCGTCTCACTCGTGCTGCGTCCGCTCGACTGGGCCGCGTATTCGGAGAGATCCGACGCGGGCGAGTTCGACGCGCAGCTGACGGCGCGCATCTTCCTGCCGCCGAATCCCGATCCCTATCCGCACTTCCACTCGAGCCAGGCCCCGCCCCGCGGGCAGAACTACGGCTTCTACGGGAATCCCGAGGCGGATCGCGCGATGGAGGCGGCGCGGCGCGAGCTGGACCCGAAACGCCGGCTCGAAGCCTACCGGCTCGTTCACCGGTTGCTCGCCGCCGACCCGCCCGCGGACTTCCTGTGGGGCGCCGACCAGTACTGGGGCGTATCGAAAAAGATCGAGGGGGTGTCGCTCTCGCCTCTCGGCCTCTTTCACTTCCTGCCGGGCCCCCTCGGATGGAGACCGGCGAGAGGTTGACCGGAGGCGCGACGCGCCGCGCGACGAGCGCGCCTTGCCGCGATAGGCTCGCCGGAGACGACGCCATGAAGATCGCCTTCATCGGAACGCACGGGGTCGGCAAGACGACGCTGTGCTTCGAGCTCGCCGCGCTCTTGAAGAAACGCGACCGGGTCGTCGAGATGGTCCACGAGGTCGCGCGTTTCTGCCCGCTTCCGATCAACCGCGAGACGACGACCGACGCGCAGTCCTGGATCCTCCACACGGAGATCGCCTCCGAGCTCGAAGCGCAGCACAAGGCGGAGATCGTCATCTGTGACCGCAGCGTCCTCGACAACTACTGTTACCTGCTCCAGGCCGGCCGGGCGCCGATGCTCGAGCCTCTCGTCCGGTGGTGGACGGCGACTTACGACCTTCTGCTGAAGGTCCCCATCGTCTCGCCTCCCGGCTACGACGGCCTGCGCGACACCGACACCGCATTCCAGCGGAAGATCGACGAGACGATCGAGTCGGTCCTCGCCGAGTGGAACTTTTCCGCCGTGCGTCTCGACAAGGACCGGCGGGAGCACTGGGCAGCTCACTCGCTGGATGCGATCCTGCCGCTCCTCGGCCCCGTGCAGCAGCCGCTCTTCGACGTTGAAGGCGCGAACCCGTCCTAGTCCCGGGAGCGAGCGATCGCTTCCGCCCGGGCTTCCAGGACGCGGACGTCCTGCGGAGTGAACGCGTCGACGCGCTCACTCTCGACGTCGATCAAACCGACGACCTCGCCGGTGGCGAGCTTGATCGGGACGATGACCTCCGAACGGGTGCTTCCGAAGGTGGTGAGATAGCGCGGCTCTTTCGTGACGTCGCCGACGAGCACGGTCTGGCCGCTCGACGCTGCGGCGCTGCGCAGTCCGCGGCCTTTCGGGAACTTCGGGAAGGCCGGTGGTCCCTCGCCGCTCCAGGCGACTATCGAGATTTCTTCGGAGCCCACCTCGTAGATGCCGACCCAGCGGTAACCCCCTCGCTCCCGGATCTGGTCGGCCGCGCGTTTCATGTCCTGTTTCACTCTTCACCTCCGCTCGGAGTCAATCCGCCGGCGGCACCGGAACGGGGGGCGGCCCCGTCAGCGTTCGCCACGCGATGGCGCCGAGCACGATCGCACCACCCAGGACCGACGTCAGCGCGGGTTTTTCGCCCAGGAAGATCAGGACCCACAGGGGATTGGCGATCGGCTCGAGCATCCCGACGAGCGACGCCTCGGTGGCGGTGACGGACCGGATTCCGCGGACGAAGAGCGCGTAGGCGCCGGCGAGCTGGAAGATGCCGAGAAAGAGGTAGACGGCCGCGGAGCGGGGCGTCAGCGCAAGATCCGATGCGACGAAGGGAAGGACCACGGCCGCCGTGACCACGTTGCCCCAGGCGACGACGGCCTCCGCGCCGACGCCGCGCTCGCGCCGCAGGGTGAGGACCAGCCCCGCGAAGAACAACCCCGAGAGCAGGGCAACCGCGTCGCCCACCCGGCCATGGGCGTCGAACCGGCCGAGAAAGAAGAGCGCCATCCCGGCGAACGCGACGGCGATCGCCACGGCGTCGCGCGCGCGCCGCGGCTCCTTCACGACGATCGGCGACAGCAGGAGGACCCAGACGACGCCGCTGTACTGGAGAAAGATCGCGTTCGCCGCGGTCGTCCACTTCGTCGCAGTGACGAACGTGATCAGGCAAGCCGCGTAACAGACGAGGCCGACGAGGAAGCCGGCCGTCGGGCGGCGCAGGCGCGGCCGGAAGTGAACGAGGAGCGCGACCGCCGCGATTGCCGACCGGAAGAAAACGACCTTCAGCGGCGGATCGTCGATGCCTTTGATTCCCGCACCGGCGGTCGACCACAGCAGCGCCGCCCCGGCGATGAGGAGGATCCCGCGCCGCTCGAGGGCTCGGCTCGATCTCACGCGCGGGCGCGGCCGCGAGGGCGGGGACTCCGCTCGACGGCTGCGACGATCGCACGGGCCACTGCCTCCGCCGCCGCGGCGCCCACGCGAAGTCGTTGCAGGATCGGGGGCGGCGGACCGGGCGGCGCCAGAGCGAACACCGTATCGCCGTCGACGACGGTGTGAGCCGGGCGTACGGCGCGGGCGATCCCGTCGTGGGCCTCGATCGCGACGCGCTTCAACGAGCTCGTCTCGAACGGCACGGTGGTCGCGACGCAGACGAGAGTCGTCGCCGCGCCGGCGAGCGGACTTTGCGTCAGCTCGCTCTCGCGAAGCGCCCGCGCGGTGGAAAGGGCGCGACCCGGGAACCTCGGACCGGCGAGGAGCCGGCCGGTCTCCGGGTCCACGACGTCGCCGAAGGGGTTGACCGCCGCGAGAGCCGCGACCATGCCGCCTCCCGGCAGGCGGATCGTGGCGGCGCCGAGGCCGCCGGTCGCTGCGCGGGCGACGCCGAAGAGCTTCCCGACCATTGCTCCGGCGCCCGCGCCCACCGGCCCCATCTCGACCGGTCCCTCGCGGGCCGCGCGGCAGGCCTGGATTCCCATCTTCCGGTCCGGATGCCGCGGCTCTCCGACTGCGAGATCGAAGAGAACGGCGCCGGCGACGATCGGAACCCTCTCCTTTCCGACCGCGAAGCCGACGCCCCGCTTGCGGAGCCACTCGGCGACTCCATCGGCCGCGGCGAGACCGAAGGCGCTGCCTCCCGAGAAGACGATGCCGTGGATTTCGTTGACGAGATTGCCCGGCGTGAACACGCCCGTCTCGCGCGTGCCGGGGGCGCCGCCGCGAACATCCGCCGCCGCGATCGTCCCGGGCGGCGGGAGGATGACCGTGCAGCCGGTGCGGCCCCTGCGGAGGGTCGCGTGCCCGATCCGATACCCGGAGGGGAAGAACACTCCGCGCCGTCTCACGTTTCCCGTTTTCCGTTTTCCGTTTCCCGCGCGAGGCGCCGCAGCCGGCTCGGGCGGCCGGCCCGGTCGCAGCGCACGCAGAAGCGGGCTCCCCGGATCGGCCGGTACCGGCGAAACACGCGCCGGCACCCCTCGCACCGATAGAGGACCTGGTTGCGCCGCCGGTGTTCGGCGAGCGCTCGAGTGAGCGGAGCTTTTCGCGGGCTTGCCCCGATGTGCGCCGAGAGACGGCGGAAGAGCGGACCGTGCCCGGCTCGGGCGCCCTCGAGCCGATACGCCCACGCGTGGGCCGCCTCGTGGCGCAGCGTGTCTGCGCGCTCGGCCGGCGAAAGATGCGTGGAGATCGTGATGCGGTGCGGGCGGCCATAGACGATCTCCCCGCCGGTCAGCTTCCGATCGGAGAGCCGCACCTCGGCGGCGCCGAATCCAAAACGGGCCGCGAGCCGGTCGTACAGGAATTGAAGATGAGCTCTCTCGTCCTCCGGCTCAACCGGGAAGAGAGAGCTCACGCCATAAGATTAACCCGGCGGAGGTGATCGAACGATGTCAAAGACATTCATTCTCGGTCTGACGGTTTTCGCGGCGGCCGTCTCGTCTCAGGCGGCGGGTCCTTCCGGAAAGATGATCACGTTCACGAGCGGATCGGAAACGCCGTCGGCATATCTCGCCCTGCCCGAGGGCGCGGGCCGCAAGCCCGCGATCATCGTGATCCAGGAGTGGTGGGGCCTGAACGATTTCGTCAAAGGAAAGGCGGACGAGTTCGCGAAAAAGGGCTACGTCGCGATCGCCCCGGACCTCTACCGCGGCAAAGTCGCCGCCGATCCCGACACCGCTCACCAGCTCATGAGGGGATTGCCGGAAGATCGGGCCATCCGCGACCTCAAAGGGGCGTTCGAGTACCTGCGCTCCCGCGACGATGTGGACTCGACGCGGATCGGATCGATTGGCTGGTGCATGGGCGGCGGCTACTCCCTTGCCCTCGCGCTCGAGGAGCCGAGGCTGGCCGGCACCGTCATCTACTACGGGCGCCTCGTGACCGACGACCAGAAGATCAAGAGCATTGGCGTCCCTCTGCTGGGCAACTTCGGCGGCGCGGACCAGGGCATCCCTCCGGCGAGCGTCGAGGAATTCGCCCGCAAGGCGAAAGCGGCGGGCAAGAGCGCGGACTTCAAGATCTATCCGGAAGCCGGCCACGCGTTCGCGTCGTCGAGCGATCCCAAGGTGTTTCGGGCCGCCGACGCGAAGGACGCCGACGCGCGGACGGATGCGTTCTTTGCCCGAGTGCTGAAGGCCGGGAAACGGTAAACGGCAGACGGTAGACGGCAGACGAGGAGAAACCGCGTCGTCTTCCGTCTACCAGCTCAGGGCTGTCGGTTCTTGTACCAGTCCGCGTTGATCTGCTGGTAGTGCTTCCACTTTTCGGGGATCGTCTCTTCCGTGAAGATGGCGGTCACCGGACAGGCGGGCTCGCAGTTGCCGCACTGGATGCAGACGTCCGGGTCGATGTAGAGCATCTCGGCAGTCTCGAACTCCTTCTCGTCCTTGCGCGGATGGATGCAATCGACCGGACACACGTCCACGCAGGCCGTGTCCTTCGTGCCGATGCAGGGCTCCGCGATGATGTACATACCCATCGAGTCGTAATCCTCCTCGGCGGTTCTTGCCGAGCGGCGATTCTAACCGGAAAGCGAAAGTGGTCCCGAAGCTCTTCGGAGCTCGGGACCCGGGACCTAACTCCGGGCCACGCTGATCTGGTGGGCCAGGTTCTGGCCGTCCGGGAGAGTCGTGTAGCGGATCGTGACCTTGGCGCCCGGCGCCAGCGTGCCGTTGATCTTCGTATCGGCAGTCCAGACGAAGGTCGTCTCCGGACCCTCCGACATCGCCACGACGATCGTCCTCTGAGCGGCGTCGAGCTTCGAGATCGTGCCGCTCGCCGTCAGCGTCTTTTCGGCCGCCGAGGCGTTCCCGGCCGCCAGGGATACGACGAGACCGACTGCGGCGATCACCAGCGACGGCGTCTTCAGGAGTTTCGGCATACCCACCTCTGGGTCGAAAACATCCAGATTCCCCCGGCCATTCCGGGCCGGAGGGCCCGCGGCGTTGACAGCCGGAGGGTCCGTCCCTACAATACGCCGTTTTTCCGCGGCGCCCTCCGGAGGCAAAGAGATGACGAAACGTTGGACGGAAGCCGAGCTTCGATTCCTCAGGGACAACGCGTCGAAGATGAGTCCCCAGGCCCTCGCCGACGCTCTTTCGGTACGGATCGACGATCTGGAAAAGAAGCTCGAGAGGCTCGGCGCGAACCCGGTCGCGCCGGAGGCGCCGAAGAAGGCCCAGACCCTGAAGGAGCTCTCCCGCTCGACGGAGAACGCCCGGAAGGAGTACGACCGGGGCGTCGCGGCGCTGCAGCGCCGGAAGATCGAGGAAGCCGAGCGTCATTTCCTCGAGCTGACGCAGAAGTATTCCGAGGAGAAGGAGCTCGTCGACCGGGCGCGCGTCTACCTCGCCGTGTGTGAGCGTCAGAAGAACAACGCCGCGGCTTCGCTGTCGGAGCCCGAGGACTTCTATTACGCCGCCGTCCTCGAGAAGAACCGCGGCAACGTGGACGAGGCAATCGAGCACCTGAAGCGGGCGGCGCGGAAGAACGGCGGCGGAAAGGTCGACTTCCTTCTCGCTTGCTGCTACGCGCAGCGCGGCGAGTCGGGCTCGGCGCTCGAGCATCTGCGGCGCGCAATCGGCGAGGACCAGCGCAACCGCATCCTCGCGCGCCACGACCGCGATTTCGATCCGGTTCGGGACACCCCCGAGTTCCAGGAGCTGCTCGCGTCGTAGCCGTCGCCCTCCCTAGCTCGGGATCTGGCTGTGCCATCGGTGAGCGGCTCGCCAGACCCGGCTCGACCGCTCACCTGATCCCTCGCTGCGGTCGGGCTCCCGCGGCGCGCGGCTCCTCCTTCGATTACCTCAGGAGACTCCGCGCACCGCGACCGGGAGACTCCTCACGCTGCGACGCATGTGATTCGTCGGTCCTATACTTGCAGCTCCTCGTCAGAATGACGAAGGGAATTCGATGCGCGGCTCCAAGATGAGGAATCCAAGGCGGAAACGACAGCCGACGGTGGGGGAGACCGAGCCCGCGCCGCAGGTGATCGTCCTCGCCGCGGGAGTCGGATCGCGCATGCGTTCGACCATTCCCAAGGTCCTCCACCGCGTCGGCGGGCGCACGCTGCTCGACGCCGTGCTCGACACAGCCGAGGCGATCTCCCCCTCCCGGATCGTCGCGGTCATCGGCGCGGGCCGGGAGTCGGTGGAGGCGGCCCTCTCCGGCCGGAATGTGACGATCGTGGTCCAGGATCCTCCGCTCGGAACCGGCGACGCGGCGCGCCGGGCCCGCTCCGCTCTCGGCAACGGTTCCGGTCCCGTCGTGATCCTGTCGGGCGACGCGCCGCTGCTCACCTCCACGACCCTGGCGAAACTCGTCGACCGCCGCCGCGAGAAGGGGCTCGACCTGGCGCTCCTGACGTTCCGTCCGCCGGAGACCGGTGAGCTCGGGCGCGTCGTCCGCGACGGGAAGGGGCGCGTGCGCCGGATCGTCGAGGCGCGAAACGCCACCGCGCGCGAGAAGAAGCTCTCCGAAGCCAACGCCGGCGTGTACTGCTTCTCCGCCGAGGCGTTGTCCCGGGCGCTCGACAAGCTCTCGCGAAACCCGGTCAACGGCGAGTACTACCTGACGGACACGGTCGAGATCCTGACGGCGGGAGGCGGCTCGGTCGAGGCGCTCGAAGCCGAGGACTGGCGGGAAGGCTGGGGCATCAACACACGCGCGGAGCTCGCGGCCGCCGAGGAAATCGAGCGTCGGCGCAACCTCGAACGCGCCCTCGACGCAGGTGCGACGATCGTAGACCCGGTGACCACCCGTATCGGGCCGAAAGTGCGCCTCGAGCCGGACGCCGTCGTGCACCCATTCGTCTCGCTGGACGGCGCGACCGTGGTCGAGCAGGGGAGCGAGATCCTCCCCTTCACGCGCATCGTCGATTCGGTGATCGGCGTTCGCGCCGTCATCGGTCCGCACTGTGACCTCGAGGGTGCTCAGGTCGGACCGAGAGCGCGTGTCGGCCCGTTCGCGCGGCTCCGGCCGGGGACCGTCCTCGAAGAGGACGTCCGCGTCGGGAACTTCGTCGAGACGAAGAAGGCGTTGCTCCACGCAGGCGCGAAGGCGCCGCACCTGACGTACCTCGGCGACGCCGAAGTGGGAGCGGGGGCCAACATCGGCGCCGGCGTGATCACGTGCAACTACGACGGCGAAAAGAAGAACTTCACCTCGATCGGAGAGGGTGCTTTCATCGGCAGCGACTCGCAACTCGTGGCCCCGGTCACGGTCGGGAAGGGCGCGTGGGTGGGCGCCGGATCGACGATCACGAGCGACGTTCCGGACGGAGCGCTCGCTCTGACGCGTGCGCCCCAGAAGAACGTCGAAGGTTGGGCGGCGCGGAGGCGCGCGCGCAGGGCGGAGAAGTAAGCATGTGCGGCATCGTCGGATACGTGGGCTCGAAAGAGGCCGCGCCGCTTCTCCTCGACGGACTGAAGCGCCTCGAGTATCGCGGCTACGATTCCGCGGGGATCGCGACGCTGTGCAACGGACACTTCGAGATTCACCGTGCAGCCGGAAAGCTGTCGATTCTTCTCGAGAAGATGGCGAATACGAAAGCGCCGGGGACGGTCGGGATCGCCCACACGCGGTGGGCGACCCACGGCCGCCCGACCGAGCAGAACGCCCACCCGCACACCGACTGCACCGGCAAGGTCGTCGCGGTCCACAACGGGATCTTCGAGAACTTCGCCGAGCGCAAGGCGGAGCTCGCATCCCGCGGGCACCGCTTCCGGAGCGAGACGGACACGGAAGTCTTCGCCCACGAGGTCGAAGACGCCTTTCACGGCGACCTCCTCGCGGCGGTGCAGAGCGCGACGAAGAAGCTCACGGGCGCCTACGCCGTCCTCGTCTCCTCGAGCGGCGAGCCGGGCGTGCTCGTCGCCGCGCGCGAGGGCCCGCCGATCGCGCTCGGCCTGGGTGAGAACGAGAACTGGGTCGCCTCGGACCCGGTGGCGCTGATTCCGTG
>DASUAD010000287.1:0-6908 GCA_035763965.1 Thermoanaerobaculia bacterium
GAAAGCGGATGGTGCCCTTGCTGGTGTCGTAGGCCTCGAGTTCTTTCCGGTGGGCCTCCACGGGGAACGCCCCGGGGTAGAGGGCGCAGTGATTCGCGGCGGCGCCAAAGCTCACCAGCAGCCTTCCGTCGAGACGGAAGCCCGGGATCTGGTAGCTGATGCACTCCTCCGCCCCGGGCGCCGCGGACCGGATGTCTTTTCGCAGCCTCTCGAGCGCCGCCCGCTTCTCCTTGCTCAAGGGTGCGAGGTACTCGTCGATCGTCTGCGGCGGTTTCGCTTTCATGGTCGTCGAACGAACCGGCCGAGCGACAGGAGGCCGTACAGAATCCCGGTCCAGATCAGCACGTGAACCCCGAAGGCAAATGCCATCTCGATTATCGGCGGGTTTCCCTGAAGAATGTCGAGACTGAGCAGATCATAGGTCGGCCACAGAGCGCTGCCCGGATCCTGGATCACACCGGCGCGAAACAGGCCCAGGCCGCCCAGCAGGATGACGACCGCGATTGAGACTGCAGTCAGAAACCGCGACCAGCGATCAACGCGACTCATATCAAGTGCCCTTCGGAGTCCGGATCGGGGTCAATGGTAAATCCTCCGCCGGGGAAGGCAAGCGCAGGCCCTACTCGCCCAGGTAGGCCTCTTTCACCTTCGGGTTCGCGGCGACCTCGGCGGATGGGCCTTCCAGAGCCACCGTCCCGGTCTCGAGCACGTACGCCCGGTTCGAGTGTTTCAGCGCAGCCATCGCGTTCTGCTCGACGAGGAGCACCGGCGTGCCCTGGCGGTGGATCTCCTCGATCGCCTGGAAGATCGTATGGACGAGGATTGGCGCAAGACCGAGCGACGGCTCGTCCAGGAGCAACACCCTCGGCCGCGACATCAACGCTCGTCCGATCGCGAGCATCTGCTGCTCGCCGCCGGAAAGCGTTCCGCCGGTCTGCTTTTCGCGCTCCTTCAGCCGCGGAAAGATCGAGTAGACCTTTTCGAAGCTCTCTTCGATCTCCCTGCTGTCTCGCCGGGAGTAGGCGCCCATCTCGAGGTTTTCCTTGACCGAGAGGTTGGCGAAGATCGCGCGGCCTTCGGGCACGAGGATCAGCCCATCGCGGACGAGCCTGTGCGTCGGGACCTCCCTGGTCGACTTTCCGCGAAAGAGGATCCCGCCGCCGGACGGGAGCACGAGCCCCATGATCGCGCGCAGCGTCGTCGACTTCCCCGCCCCGTTCGCGCCGATCAGGGTCACGATCTCGCCCGGGTCGAGACGGAGCGAAACTCCCTTGAGCGCCTCGATCGCGCCGTAGGAGACGCGCAGGTCCCGGACCTCGAGGACACGCTCGGTATCGTTCGCCGGGACGGGGTTCGGAACGCTCATGCGCCTCCCAGGTAGGCTTCGATGACCTTCGGGTTCGACTGGATCTCCGCGGGGGACCCGACGGCGATCGTCGCGCCGTAATCGAGCACGTGCACCGTCTCGCAGACGCCCATCACGACCTTCATGTTGTGCTCGACGAGTAGGATCCCCATCTCGAAGTGGTCGCGCACCCAGCGGATCAGGTCCATGAGCTGGCGGGCTTCCTGGGGGTTCATGCCGGCGGCCGGCTCGTCGAGCAGGAGGAGACGCGGCAAAGTCGCCATGGCGCGCGCGATTTCCAGGCGCCGCTGGCTCCCGTACGGGAGGTTCTTCGCCTTTTCGTTCGCGAACGCCTCGAGGTGGAAGATCTCGAGGAGCTCGCGGCTTTGCCGGTCCACGCGCTCCTCCTCGGTGTGGTGCGCCGGCGTCCGGAAGACCGCGGAGGCGAGGTCCGCCGTCTGCCGGCAGTGCGACGCGACCTTCACGTTCTCGAGAACGGTCATCTCGCCGAACAGGCGGATGTTCTGGAACGTTCTCGCGATGCCGCGCCGGGTGATCTTTCCCGAACGCTCCCCGACGATCGAGTGGTCCTGAAAGCGGATGTCGCCGGCGGTGGGCCGGTAGACGCCCGTGATCACGTTGAAGACGGTGGTTTTCCCGGCGCCGTTGGGGCCGATCAGCCCGTAGAGCTGGCCGCGCTCGAGCTTCAAGTCGATCTCGTTGACGGCGACGAGGCCGCCGAACCGCATCGTGACCCTCGAGAGCTCGAGCAACGCCACCGCTCGATTACCCGGAGACCGCGGGCGGCGCAGGCTCGGCCACCCGGCGACGCCGCCAGAGGTTCCGGAGCTCGCGGTGCCCGAGGATTCCCTGCGGCCTCACGATCATGATCACGATGAGAAGGAGGGAAAAGAGCACCATCCTGTATTGCGCGAACTCGCGCAGCCCTTCCGTCAACGTAATGTAAAGGACTGCGCCGAGCACGGAGCCGGTGATCGAGCCCAGCCCGCCGATGACGATCATGATGATGATTTCGAACGACTTGATGAAGGTGAAAGAGTTCGGGTGCAGGTACATCAGGTAGTGGGCGAAGAGGCCTCCCGCCACGCCGGCCATCGCTGACGACACAACGAACGAAAGAACCTTGTGCCGCGTGGTGTTGACGCCCATCGCCTCTGCGGCGATCTCGTCCTCGCGGATTGCGATGAGCGTCCGGCCGAACGAGGAATTCACGATTCGCGTGACAGCCGCGACCGTCGCAGCAGCGAAGAGATAGATCCAGAAGAAATTCGCGAGCCGCGGCATGCCGCCGAGACCACGCGCGCCGCCGATCGCATCGATGTTGACGATGAAGACCCGGATGATCTCGCCGAAACCAAGGGTGACGATCGCGAGGTAGTCACCGCGAAGACGAAGCGACGGTACGCCGACGAGGAAACCGGCGATCGCCGCGACGAACGCCCCCGCGGCGAGCACCATGAGCAGAAGGGCGCTGTTCTGGACGGAGATCGGCGCGAACGACACCGCGGCGCGGATCCGGTCTCCCACCGTGATCGACAGGAACGCCGAAACGTACGCGCCGATCGCCATGAAACCCGCGTGGCCGATCGAGAACTGCCCCGTGAAGCCGTTGATCAGGTTCAGGCTGACCGCGAGGATGATGTTGATCCCGGCGAGGCACAGGATCTGCAGAAAGTAAGGGGATATCGAGAAATTCGGCACGAGGCCGCCCGTGAAGAGGCCGTTCACGAGCAGAAGCGTGCCGACGAGCACGACGCTCTTGACGACCGACTTCAAACCTTCTCCTTCTGGGCGCGGCCGAGGATCCCCTGCGGCCGCAGGAGGAGCACGAGGATGAGGATCCCGAACGCGATCGCATCGCGGTAGGTGGAAGAGAGATAGCCGACGACCATCACCTCCGAAGCTCCGATCAGGAGTCCGCCGAGCACGGCTCCCGGGACGTTGCCGATGCCGCCCAGGACGGCCGCGACGAACGCCTTGAGACCGTAATTGATGCCCATGAGCGGATCGATCTTGGGGATCTGCATCCCGATCAGAACGCCCGCCGCCGCGGCCAGCGCCGAACCAAGTGCGAAGGTGATCGCGATGATGCGGTCGGTCGAGATCCCCATGAGCTTCGCCGCGTCCAGGTTGAACGAGACCGCCCGCATCGCCTTGCCGGTCCGCGTTTTCAGGATGAAGAACCTCAGGAGGAGCATGAGCAGGAAGGACAGGGCGATGACCGTGAGCTGCTCGCTCGTCAGGCGCACGCCGCCGACGATGAAGTCGGCGCGGGGCGCGAGCGAGGGGAAGAACTTCGGATCGGGCCCGAAGACGAGCTGCGCGCCGTTTTCGATGAAGAGCGACACGCCGATCGCGGTGATCAGAAGCGTCAGCCGCTCCGCGCGCCGCACCGGACGGTATGCAAAACGCTCGATGACTATGCCAACGATCGCGCAGACGAGCATCGCGCCGAGCATCACGACGAGCGCCCCGAGGAGCGACGGCTCGCTCCCCTTGAGCTTCCGCGACAGGTAGTACCCCGTGTAGGCGCCGAGCATGTAGACGTCGCCGTGAGCGAAGTTGATGAGCCGCAGCACGCCGTAGACCATGGTGTAGCCGAGGGCGATCAGCGCGTAGATCGATCCCAGCGAGATTCCGTTGACGAGCTGCTGGAGAAAAGTCGTCATCTGGGGACAGACCCCAATTTCCCGAGCTGTCCGGCTGAAGCGGAAGAGGAGACGGAAATTGGGGTCTGTCCCCTCTTACCCGGTCGGCTTGACCGTCGTCACGTAGACGAACTTTCCGTTCTCGATCTTCAGAACCACCGCCGGTTTGACGGCGTTCCGCTCCTTGTTGATCGTGATCGTGCCCGTGACGCCCGGGAAATCCTTCGTGCCCGTCAGAGCGTCGCGCACCTGTTCGCCTTTCGTCGAGCCGGCGCGCTTCATGGCGTCGGCGAGGATCTTCGCTGCGTCGTAGCCGAGCGCCGCGAGGGCGTCGGGGACCTGGTTGTACTTGGCCTTGTAGTCCGAGACGAACTTCTGCACGGCCGGGGAGGGATCGTCCACCGAGTAGTGGTTGGAGAAGTGACAGCCGTTCAGTGCCTCGCCGCCGATCTCCCAGAGGCGCGGCGAATCCCATCCGTCGCCGCCGATCAGGGGCACGGTGATTCCGAGCTCGCGAGCCTGCCGCGCGATCGTTCCGACTTCGGTGTAGTAGCCGGGGACGTAAATGCCTTCCGGGTTCGCCGATTTGATCTGGGTCAGCTGCGCGCGGAAGTCGGAGTCCCCTTCGCTGTAGGACTGCTCCGCGACGATCTCGCCGCCGAAGCCCTTGAACGTCTGACGGAAGAACGTCTGGAGCCCGACGGAATAGTCGTTGCGGACGTCGGAGAGGATCGCGACCCTCTTCAGCTTGAGGATTTCCCACGCGATCCGCGCGCCGACCTCGGCCTGGAACGGATCGATGAAGCAGACGCGGAAGATGTAGTCGCCCACCTGGGTCACGCGCGGATTCGTCGAAGAGGGAGAGATCATCGGTACGCCGTTGGCCTGACAGATCGGGGCCGCCGCGAGGGAGCGCGAGGAGGAGACCTCGCCGAGCATCGCCACGACGTGGTTCTGGTTGATCAGTTTGGTGACCGCGGTCGCAGCCTCCTCCGGCTTGGACTGGTCGTCCTCGACGATCACGCGGACCTTCTTGCCGAGCACACCCCCCGCCGCGTTGATCTCCTCGAACGCCATCGTGATGGCGTTGTGCGTGGACTGCCCGAAGGTTGCGGTCGTTCCGGTCAGCGAGCCGTACTCGCCCACGAGGATCTCGTCGCCTCCCCCGCGCCGGCACGCCGGCACCAGGAGGGCGGCTGCGGCTGAGAGGACCGCCAGAAGCACGCGCGATTTCATTATTGAAAGCCTCCTCGTCGGGGACTCCGGAAAAGCGTGCGTATTCTTTCCCAGAGGCGCGAACAAAGTCAAAACCTCAATTCGGTCAGGGAGTTGAGCTAGAATGCCGCGTTGGATGCGGATTCATCGCCGGGCGGGCGAGCTCTTTGTCCCCCGAGCCATCCGCAGCCGTCAACGGAACGCGGGGCCGAGGAGTCGCGCGTTTTTGGAGAGCTGACCGCTGGATCCCGATCGCCACGCGATGACGTCGACCGTGACCGAGGCGGGGGCCGACGTCTCCGAACGAATTCTTCCCAGGATCCGTCCACGCAGTGAGCATCCGATCTCACGCAGCCGGATCGATCCGGATGCGCTGAAGGTCCTCTACCGGCTGAAGAACGCCGGCTACAAGGCGTTCCTGGTCGGAGGCAGCGTGCGCGATCTCCTCCTCGGCCGCACGCCCAAGGACTTCGACATCGGCACCGACGCTCACCCGCAGGCGGTGCGCCGTCTCTTCCGCAACTGTCGTCTGATCGGACGGCGATTCCGTCTCGCGCACATTCTCTTTCCGCAGGGAAAGATCATCGAGGTGGCGACGTTCCGCCGCCGGCCCGAGCCGCTCGATCCGGAGGCGCCCGAGCTCCTCATGACGTCCGATAACGTGTTCGGCACGGCGCGGGAGGACGCGCTGCGGCGCGATTTCACGATCAACGGTCTCTTCTACAACATCGCGGACTACTCGGTGATCGACTACGTCGGCGGCCTCGACGACCTCGACGCGGGTCTCATCCGCACGATCGGCGATCCGGACATCCGGTTCCGTGAAGATCCCGTGCGGATGATGCGCGCCGTCGAGTTCGCGAGCCGTCTCGGCTTCGCGATCACGCCGGACGCCTACGAGGCCATCCTCGATCACCGGAAGGAGATCGCGAAGTCCGCGCCTCCGCGCGTGACCGAAGAGATCTCCCAGTCCCTTCGTGGCGGTCACGCGCTCCCGACGTTTCTGCTCCTGCGGGAAGTCGGGCTCCTCGACGTTCTCCTGCCCGAGCTCGCAGCCGTGCTTCGCGAGATCGATCCGGAGCACCCGCACGGCGCCGGCCACCTCTTCTGGGCTCTGCTCGACGCTCTGGACGGGGAGCGGCGGCGCGACCGCCTTCTCGACGACGCCGTGCTCTTCTCGCTCTTCTTCCTGCCGATCATCCGGTCGCGGCTGTCGCAGCTGCGCCTCTCCGGCGATCCCGAGCCCGGCCGGCTCGTGTCGATCATCGAAGAGGTCGTGACGCCCGTCGCGATCCGAATGGCCCTCCCGAACGCCGTCTCGCATCGGATCAAGCAGGCGCTCGCGATCGTCGGAAGGCTTTCGCACCGGCCGGACAACCGCGTGGCGACCCGCCGCATCGCCTTCCGCGAGGCATTCCCGGTCGCACTCGACCTCTTCGAGCTGAACGCGATGGCGACGGGGCGGGGGGAGGAGCTCGTGAGGGAGTGGCGAGAGATCGAGCAACGCGCGAAGGGAGCCCGGGAACGATTCATCGCAGAGGCCTCTCCATCCCGCCCGCGAAGACGGCGCAGAGGCGGCCGGCGAAGAGCCATCCCGTAACCGGTAAGATCGCTCCATGTTTCTCGCCAACAACTTCCTCGGGATCCCCGAGCGCGAAAACACGCTCGAGAACAGTCGC
>DASUAD010000288.1:0-6065 GCA_035763965.1 Thermoanaerobaculia bacterium
GGGCTCGACCCTTCCGCGGTGATCTGCGAGGTGATGAACGAGGATGGGACGATGGCGCGCGTGCCGGACCTCGCCGCGTTCTGCGGAAAGCACGGCCTCGTCATGATCACGGTCGCGGATCTGATCCGCTATCGAATGAAAACCGAGCGTCTCGTGCAGCGGATCGCGGCGCCGAGCCTGCCCACGCGGTTCGGTGAATTCCGGCTCTACGCATACCGCAGCGAAGTGACACACGAGGAGCACGTCGCGCTCGTGCACGGCGAGATCGACGAACGCGAGCCGGTTCTCGTCCGCGTCCACTCGCAGTGCCTGACCGGGGACGTGTTCGGCTCGAGCCGGTGCGACTGCGGAGCGCAGCTGTCTCTCGCGATGGAAAAGATCATCGAGGCGGGAAAGGGAGTCTTTCTCTACCTGCTGCAGGAGGGCCGCGGTATCGGTCTCGTGAACAAGCTCAAGGCCTATGAGCTCCAGGACGAGGGGCACGACACCGTCTCGGCCAACGAGAAGCTCGGTTTCCCCCCGGACATCCGCAACTACGGCGTCGGCTGTCAGATCCTGCGCGACCTCGGGGTTCGGAAGATGCGGCTCATGACGAACAACCCGTCGAAATACGTGGCCATCGGAGGGTACGGGCTCGAGATCGTCGAGCGCGTTCCGCTCGAGGTGCATCCCACCGCGGGCACGCGCAAGTACCTCGAAGCGAAGAAGAACAAGATGGGCCATCTCCTGAAGATGGTCTGAACCGTCCGCCGAAAACTCCGATCCTGATAGCGTCCTCCTCGCATCCAGGAGGAGAAATCCATGTCGAAGCTCTTCGAGGTCGTGCCTCCGTCGCCGCCCGCCCGCCGAATCGTCCGTCTGGTCATCGTCGGCATCGTCCTCGTGCTCTTTCTCGCGGGTAATCCCGTCACCGTGATTCCAGCCGGTCATGTCGGCGTCAAGGACCTTTTCGGTCGGGTCTCGCCGAACGTGCTGTCCCCCGGAGTCCGGTTCGTCCTTCCGTTCACTCGCGTCGTCAAGATGTCCATCAAGACCCAGGAGGTGAAGGAGACCGCGGAAGTCCCCTCCAAAGAAGGTCTGATCATGGATCTGGAGGGGTCGCTTCTCTACCGGCTCGATCCCCAGAAGGCGGACGACGTTTACCGGACGATCGGCCGCGACTACGCGGAGATCGCGGTGGCTCCGCAGATCCGATCGGCGATCCGAGAGATCACCGCGTCGTACGAGGCGAAAGTCCTCTATTCCGCGGAGCGGGAGCGGATCTCCAGGGAGACGCTGGAGCTCTTCCGAAAGCTCGCGGGCGACCGCGGGATCATCGCCGAAGCCGTCCTGCTGAGGAAAATCGGCCTCCCGGACGTCGTCGCCAACGCCATCCAGGAGAAGCTCCGTCGCGAGCAGGAGGCCGAGCAGATGAAGTTCGTCCTCCAGAAAGAGTCGCAGGAGGCCGAGAGAAAACGGATCGAGGCGCAGGGGATCGCGGATTTCCAGAAGATCGTGGCGGCTGGAATCAGCCCGCAGCTCCTCGAGTGGAAGGGGATCGAGGCGACCGAGAAGCTCGCGATGAGCCAGAACGCGAAGGTGGTCGTGATCGGAAGCGGAAAGAACGGGCTGCCGATCATTCTGGGCGGGGAGGGGAAGTGACGGCACGGCGCGCCGCCACCCTGAGCGAGTTGGAGCATCTCTCCGCACCTGTCATGACGGCGGAGAAGCCCTCGAACCGGTCGTGCTCCAAGGGGAGCACGTTCGCCTCGAACTGGGCCGCGGCGGTTGCTTCGCGACCGGCGACCGGAAGATTCTGAACGAGGGCGGGAACCGGCTGTGACACTCGAACCCGTCGTCCTCGAAGGGCAGCATGTCCGCCTCGAGCCACTATCGTTGGATCACCTCGATGACCTCGCCCGCGTGGCGTTCGACGAAGAGATCTGGCGGTGGACGAGCGAGCGGGCGCTCTCGGCCGACGAGCTGCGCGCCTATGTCGAGCGCGCGATGGCGGCGGCTCGCACCGGCGGGGCGCTCCCGTTCGCGACGGTCTCGCGTGCGGAGGGGCGTGCGATCGGCAGCACGCGGTTCGCGAACTTCGATGCCTCGGGCCGGCGCGTGGAGATCGGCTGGACCTGGCTCGGCCGCGAGTGGCAGCGCACGGCAGTGAACACGGAAGCCAAGTACCTCATGCTGGCGCACGCGTTCGAGAAGCTCGGGTGCGTCCGGGTGGAGTTGAGGACGGACGTGAAGAACGAGCGCTCGCGAGCGGCGATCCGCCGCATCGGCGGGGTCGAGGAAGGCGTCCTGCGGAAGCACGCGATCACGTCGACCGGCCGGGTACGCGACGACGTCTACTACAGCATCCTGGACGACGAGTGGCCTGCGGTGAGAGCCCGGCTCGAAGAGCGTCTCGCCCTGGGCTCAGGTCAAGCGGTTCGCCCGGGATGACGCGGACGGGTCGTACCACCGCGCGAGCGTTTCCGGCGCGATGCCCGCGAAGTATCCACACATGATCATCCAGTTGCGCAGCACCTGGCGCGCGGCGCCGGCCGCGAGGTAACGGCGCGGAGACGCCCGGGTCCTTTCGGGCCTCAAGACGAACCGCCCGACTCGCCGGAGGCGAAGAACGAAATCGAGGTCGTCGCAGATCGGCAGATCCCGGAACCCGCCCGAGCGCCCGTAAGCGTCCCGGCGGCAGAAGATCCCCTGGTCGCCCAAAGGGAGCCGCGCCAGAGCGGATCGGCGGTTCGCCCACCAGGCGATCCAGCGCATCCCCGGTCCTCCCTCCTCGTACTCCAGGGAAAAGGCCCCGGTGTCGGCGCCGCCGTCGAGTGTGCGGCGAATGAGCTCGAGGGAGTCGTCGGGAGGCTTCGAGTCCGCGTGCACGAAGAAGAAGACGTCTCCGCGGGCCTCTCGCGCTGCGGCTGCGAGGCGGGCTCCGCGGGTTCCCTCGTGAGCGAGGACCCGGGCGCCGACTTCCCGGAATGCGGCGCGCGTGGCGGGGCTGTTGCCGCCGTCGGCGATCAGAAGCTCGCAAGCCGGGTCGCGACCGAAGCGAGCAAAGCTCCCGGCGACGTCGGGTGTCTCGTCCCGGACCGGGACGATGACGGAGGTGAGCGAGAACTTCTGCGAGCCTCGGATGCTAGCATCGCTCTGCCGTGAAACTCCCGATGCCGGCGGCCGTGCTCGCCGGAGGAGCATCGAAACGCATGGGCCGTCCGAAGGCAGCGATGCCCTGGGGGGCCGGCAACCTTCTCGAGTTTCAGACGGGGCGTCTCTCGGCCCTCTTCCGCGAGGTCTTCGTGGTCGTGAAGACGGCGCCGGATTTCCCGATCGGCCCTGCCACCGTGCTCATCGATCCGGCTCCGGACTATGCCGCGATGTACGGGCTGGTGACCGCGCTCGAAGCCGTGGAAGACCGGGTCTTCGTACTCGCCGTGGACCTGCCGGCTCTGACGCACGACGTCGTCCGCGAGATCGCGGTCCGGGGGTTGAAGACGGCCGCGCCCGCGCTGTTGCCCGAGGCGAACGGACGGCTTCAGCCGCTCGCCGCGGTCTGGCGCCGCTCGACGGCGCGCTTCGCGAGGAACCGGATCGCCCGGGGAATGCTGTCCCTGACCGCCCTCGCGGAAGAGGTCGGCGCCGACGTCCTTCCGGAGCGGGAGTGGTTGAAGCTCGATCCGAGCGGCAACTCGTTCGCCAACCTCAACACGATCTCCGACTGGGCCGCGCAGAGGGAGCGCACCTGACGGTCTCGCGGCGGTCGCCGAAGCGCGCGCGGCACGTCGACTCGCGCGGGCGCGCCCGAATGGTGGACGTCGGCGGCAAGAACGTGACGCGCCGCCGGGCGGTCGCGCGCGGTCGGGTGCGCCTGAAAGCCGCGGCGTTCGAGGCGCTCGCGACGGGCGCTCTCTCGAAGGGCGACGCGCTCGCCGTGGCCCGCATCGCGGGGATCAGCGCAGCCAAGAAAACGCCCGAGATCGTCCCCCTCGCTCATCCGGTCCCGATCCACGCGGTGAGCGTGGATTGCGAGCTCGACCGTGGCGCGAGGGAGGTCGTCGTCACCGCGGCCGTTTCGACGGACGCCCGGACGGGAGTCGAAATGGAGGCATTGACCGCGGTCGCCGGCGCGTGCCTGGCGATCTACGACATGGCGAAGGCCCTCGACCGCTCGATCGAGATCCGCGAGATCGTTCTTCTCGAGAAGACCGGGGGCCGCTCGGGTGCCTATCGCCGGGGTTGAACCTCCGGGACGGGCGCGGCCGTGACGGCGAGCTCGGGTGGCGGGTGGAGATAGGTCCGGCTCGGCGGTTCCGTCGGGACGCTCGGAGTCGGCGGCGGAATCTCCGGCGTCGGTACGGGACCGGTCGCGAGCGATATCCCGGAAGGGGTCGGGGTCGTCGATGGGACGGCGGGGCGGCCGGCGACCGTCCGGGCGCCCGAGGAAGAACGCACGAGCCCCAGGACCGCGAACGCGAGGATTCCCAGAAAAAGCAGGAGGGCGAGGTAGTAACCCCAACCCGGTCGGTCACCGCCTGTCATCAGTGGAGCGCGATGCAAGGAGAAGTCCAGAAGCTCTCATCCCTCCCGCGTGTGCATTACGCAAGGCGTGACGCAGGAATTGGAAAGAGCGCGCCGACCGCGGAGGCGCCGGCAGACGGCCGCGGAATCGAGCAGAAGCATGCCCGCTATAGTAACCAGCCGCGACCGTTCGACATTCGTCTCGCGAGGAGAGCCATGCCCGAATCCATCCGCGTCGCGATCGTGACCGTCTCCGACGGGGTCGCGGCGGGAGTGCGCCAGGACCGCGGCGGTCCGGCGTGCGAAGAGGCTCTCGCGCGGGCCGGAATCGAGCACGAGGTGGTCGGCCGCCGCGTCCTTCCCGACGAGCCGGAGGCGATCTCGGACTACGTCCGCGGCGAGGCGGACGCCGGCGCCGTGGACCTGATCGTCCTGACGGGCGGAACCGGCCTCTCCCCCCGCGACCGCACGCCGGAGGCCGTCCGGCGCGTCATCGACGTCGAGGCGCCGGGACTCGCCGAGAAGATGCGCGCGGAAACCGGTCGGGATTTCGCGGCGGCTTACCTCTCGCGACAGGTTGCGGGCGTCCGCCGCCGCACGCTCGTCGTCGCGCTGCCCGGATCGCCGAAGGGCGCCGCCGACTGCCTGCACGCGATCGCGGACCTGCTGCCGCACGCCGTCGAGCTCGCGCGCGGAGAACGACCCCACCACCCGCGTCCCGACCCGGAGATCGAAGAGGCTTGATCCCTTCCGCGCGAAGGACCGTTCCGGGAATCGACGCGCTGATCGCCGATCCCTCCCCGATCGCGGGGAAGAGAGTCGGGCTGATCGCGAACCCGGCTTCCGTCACGGCGGACGGCGTTCCCTCCTGGAAGGCGCTCTCCGACCTCCGCGAAGGACTGTTGACGCGCCTCTTCGGGCCGGAGCACGGCGTCGACGGCTGCGCCGTTTACATGGAGGGAGTGGCGCCGTCCGTCCACCGCGAGAGCGGCCTGCCCGTCGCGTCGCTGTACGGCGCGACGCGGGAAAGTCTGAAGCCGCAGAAGGAAGATCTCCGCGATATCGACGCCCTCGTGTTCGACGTGCCCGATGTCGGCAGCCGGTATTACACGTTTCACTGGACGATGCTGCTCGCGATGGAGGCGTGCGCCGAGCTCGGAAAGAGTTTCGTCGTGTGCGACCGGCCGAACCCGATCGGGGGCGCCGTCGAGGGGGCGCCCCAGGATCCCGAATTCCTTTCCTTCGTCGGGCTCCATCCGATCGCGGTGCGGCACGGGATGACGTCGGGAGAGCTCGCCCGTCTCCTCTCGGCCGAGCGCGGCCTCGACCTCGACCTCGTGGTCGTCCCCATGCGCGGCTGGTCCCGCGAAACCGCCTATCCCGACACGGGTCTCCCGTGGATTCCGCCGTCACCGAACATTCCGACGGTCGAGACCGCCCGCGTCTATCCTGGGATGTGCCTGCTCGAGGGAACGAACCTCTCGGAAGGGCGGGGCACCACGCGGCCGTTCGAAACTTTCGGGGCTCCGTGGCTCGAGCCTCTCGCGCTCACTTCGGCCCTC
>DASUAD010000289.1:0-2026 GCA_035763965.1 Thermoanaerobaculia bacterium
ACCACGTCGAGGCGGAGGTGCTTCCGGAACAGAAGAGTGGTGTCGTCAAGACGCTGCAGAGCGAAGGACGGCGCGTCGCGATGGCGGGCGACGGCGTCAACGATGCCCCGGCGCTCGCCGCCGCCGCGGTCGGCATCGCGATGGGCACCGGCGCCGACGTCGCGATCGAGAGCGCGGACGTGACGCTCGTGAAGGGTGATCTGCGCGGGGTTGCGCGAGCGCGGCGGCTCTCCCGCGCGACGATGCGGAACATCCGGCAGAACCTGTTCTTCGCGTTCGTCTACAACACGCTCGGGGTGCCGATCGCCGCGGGCGTCCTGTACCCGTTCTTCGGGATCCTGCTCTCGCCGGTCATCGCGGCGGCCGCGATGAGCGCGAGCTCCGTCTCCGTGATCGCGAACGCGCTGCGCCTGCGGCGCGTTCGCCTCTGACGGGGACAGACCACGGTTTTCGGGTCGGTCGACCCCCGAGAAAGCGTGATGAAAACCGTGGTCTGTCCCTACGCGACGCCCGGCTCCCGCACGCCGAGCCGCCGCAGGATCGTCATCATCGGGCACCACTTCGTGAACGCCGACTGGAGCAGGTTCGCTCCGACGAACGCGGTGAAGAGGAAGAACCCCGGGTGGACGAACCACCCGAGCGCGAGCGACAGCAGGACGAAAGCGCCCGCGATGCCGCGCAGCCACTCGTTCAGGGTCATGGTCATGCGAAACTCCTTTCGGGTTGAGGGGAAGTCGTGGGTGAGGCGGCCGAGGAGGCCCTCTTCTCCTCGGAACGCCGGAGCATGAAGTACAGAACGGGGACGGCCGCCCGCGAGAGCAGCGTCGCCGCCACCTCGCCCGCCATCATCGAGACCGCGAGTCCCTGGAAGATCGGGTCGAACAGCATGACGGAGGTGCCGACGACGACCGCTGCCGCGGTCAGGAGCATCGGCCGGAAACGCACCTCGCCCGCGTCGAGCACCGCTTCGGCGAGCGGCATCCCTTCCCTGCGGCGGAGCTCGATGAAGTCGACCAGGATGATCGAGTTCCTCACGATGATGCCGGCCCCCGCGATGAAGCCGATCATCGACGTGGCGGTGAAGAAGACTCCGAAGATCCCGTGGGCGGGCAGGATGCCGATGAGCGTCAGCGGGATCGGCGCCATGATGACGAGCGGCACGGTGAAGCTCCGGAACCAGCCCACGACCAGCACGTAGATCAGCACCAGGACGACCGCGAACGCGGCGCCCAGGTCGCGGAAGACTTCGTAGGTCACCTGCCACTCTCCGTCCCACTTCAAGCCGTAGTGGGTCACGTCGAAGGGGGCGGAGGCCGTGCGGGTCACGATCCGGTGGGAGTCGGGAGTGCGGATCTGCGAGAGGCCCTTCTCGAGAGCTGCGATGGCGTAGACCGGGGCCTCCTTCGCGCCCGCCACGTCGGCCGTGACGTACACGACGGGCTTGCCGTTCTTGTGATAGATCGACGGCTCCGCCGGCTCCGGCTCGAAACGGCCGATCTCGCGGAGCGGAACCAGCCGTCCCCCGGCGCCGGCCACCGACAGCGACGAGAGCGAGGCGAGATCGCTGCGCCGCTCGTCGGGGAGCGTCACGACGAGCGGGATGCGCTCGCGGATTCCGGGGAGCTGCACTTCGTCCACGCGATTGCTTCCGAGCGCGAGCGAGAGCGTCGCCGCGACGTCCGCCTCCCGGATTCCGGCGAGGCCTGCCTTCTCGCGGTCGAGCCGAAAGACCGCCTTTTCCCGCGGGCTTTCGACGTACCAGTCGACGTCCACCACCCCTTCGGTCCGGGAGAAGAGCTCTTTGACCTGTCTCGCGACGTCGCGTCGGCCCGCGTCGTCCGGACCGTAGATCTCCGCGACGAGCGTCTGCAGCACGGGAGGCCCCGGCGGGACCTCGGCGACCTTGACGCGCGCGTCGTACCGCCGCCCGATCGCGGTCACGATCGGACGCGCCGCCTTCGCGATCGCGTGCGAGGAGCGACGGCGATCCGCTTTTCGCGCGAGACTGACCTGGACGTCCCCCTGA
>DASUAD010000290.1:0-3054 GCA_035763965.1 Thermoanaerobaculia bacterium
ACGTCGGGCTTCAACTTCGCGAGATCGGGCGCGACCGTGAGCACCCGGATACCGTCGCGGCCCGGCCCGTGCGGTCGAAGCTCCCGAGGGCGCTCCCGTGGGCTGCCGGTCTGGTGGCCCTGGGGATCGGCGCGCTCCTCGGGAGGGCCGCGCCGCCGAAAGGCGCTGCCCCCAAAATCGTTCGATCGACGATTCTTCCGCCGCCGAACACCGAGTTCCACTTCCTCGACGCGAACAGCGGCCCGCCGGCGGTGTCGCCCGACGGAACCCGCATCGCGTTCGTGGCGAGGAACCTCGACGATCAGTTCCTCCTCTGGGTGCGTCGCCTCGATTCGCTCGAGGCTTTCCCCATCCCGGGATCGAGCGGCGCCGCATTCCCGTTCTGGTCCCCCGACGGGAAGTCCCTCGGATTCTTCGCCCAGGCCAGGTTGAAAGTGGTCGAGGCATCCGGGTCCGCCCCACCGGTTTCGCTGGCGGACGTCGAGGAGGCGAGGGGAGGATCCTGGGTTGGCGGGACCATCCTGTTCTCGCCGGGTTACCGCGATCCGATCCGGAGCGTGCCGGCCTCGGGAGGTTCAGCGACATCGCTTACGGAAGTGCGGTCGGGTGAGGTCCATCGTTGGCCGGTCTTCCTGCCGGACGGCCGGCACTTTCTCTACAACGTTCGAGTTCAGGGGGAGCAGAACGCCGTCATCTATGCGGGGTCCCTCGACTCCAAAGATCGCCGGGAGGTCCTCCGGGGGGAGCACACGGACGTGGTCCACGTGGCGCCCGACCGCCTCCTGTTTCGACGGGGGAGACGGCTCGTCGCGGCGCGGTTCGATGCCGACCGGCTTGCGATCGTCGGGGACCCGATCGATCTCGTCGACAATATCGACTACTTTCCGCCGACCGGCAGGACGACATTTGGTGTGTCGCAGAACGTCCTCGCGTACGCAACGAGCTCCGATGCCCGGCTGTCCCGGCTCGCGTGGTTCGATCGGGCCGGTCGCGAAATCGGCGGCATAGCCGCTCCCGGGATGTACGCCTCTCCGCGCTTTTCCCCGGACGGCCGTCAAGTCGCGGTCTCCGTGATGGAACAGCTGGTCATACCTCCGGACATCTGGCTCTTCGATACCCGGCTGGGAACGGGAACGCGGACGTCGACGATGTACCCGGATTTGAGCGCCGTCTTCTCGGCGGACGGGAAACGTATCTTTTTCGCAATCACGAGTGAGGGCAAGTGGAACATCCACGTGAGAGACGTGGCGAGCGAGTCGGGGCCCACGACCCTGCTGCCGCCGACGCGGCCCCGCTGGCCGCGCGACGTCTCGCCCGACGGGAGCGTCCTCCTCTACCAGGAGGTCTCCGCGGCGAACCGGGGCGACCTCAAGGTCCTTTCTCTCACCGGCGAGCGCCGCGCGCGCGATTTCCTAGCGAGCCCCTTCGACGAGGACGAGGGGACGTTCTCGCCCGATGGCCGGTGGGTCGCGTACGTCTCGGACGAGTCCGGACGCAAAGAGGTCTTCGTCGCTTCGTTCCCGGACCCGGCGCGGCGAATCCGGGTGTCCTCCGAGGGAGGGACCCAGCCGAGGTGGAGCCGGGACGGCCGGGAGCTCTTCTACGTCGCGAAGAGCTACACAATGATGGTGGCTCCATTCGACTCCTCGGGCGCCGGTCCCATTGCGCCCCCGTCGCGCCTTTTCGACGTTCCGATCTCCTACACGTTCGGGTTGCACGCGCCGCTGCGATACGACGTCGCTCCGGACGGACGGTTCCTCGTCGCGGTGCGCGCATCGAAAGATCCGCCGCCGTCGATTGTTTTCGTGCTCAACTGGCAGGCGGCACTCACGAAATGACTCTCTCGGCGGGAACGCGCCTCGGTCCCTACGAGCTCGTCGCGCCGCTCGGCGCGGGCGGCATGGGAGAGGTCTACCGGGCCCGCGACATTCGCCTCGAGCGGACGGTGGCCATCAAGGTGCTTCCCGAGCATCTGTCGTCCTCGACCGACTACCGCCAGAGGTTCGAGCGCGAGGCAAAGACGATCTCGCAGCTCTCGCACCCGCACATCTGCGCGCTCTACGACGTCGGCCACCAGGAGGGCGTCGAGTTCCTGGTCATGGAGTATCTCGAGGGCGAGACGCTCTCGGATCGGCTCACCCGAGGCGCTCTCCCGTTCGATCAGGTCGCGCGCTACGGGATCGAGATCGCCGACGCGCTCGACAAAGCGCACCGGCAGGGGATCGTGCATAGGGACCTGAAGCCCGGCAACGTGATGATCACGAAGGCGGGCGTCAAGCTCCTCGACTTCGGGCTCGCCAAAGTGGTTTCGCCGGCGGCGAAGAGATCGGGAGCGTCGTTGACCACTCTGCCGACGCAGGCCGGAACGGACCTGACGGCCGAGGGCACGATCCTCGGCACGTTCCAGTACATGGCGCCCGAGCAGCTGGAGGGGAAGGATGCCGACGCTCGGACGGACGTCTTCGCGTTGGGGTGCGTGCTCTACGAGATGGCGACGGGGCGAAAGGCTTTTTCGGGCAACAGCCAGGCGTCGTTGATCTCCGCGATCATGGGGACGCATCCGCCGGCAATTTCGACGATCTCTCCGACGACTCCGCCGGCGTTCGACCGCCTCGTGCGGACCTGTCTCGCGAAAGATCCCGACGACCGGTGGCAATCCGCGGCGGACGCGGCGCGGCAGCTCGAGTGGATTGCGGAAGACGGGAGCGCCGTCACGTCGGCTTCCCCGGTCTCGTCGCGGAGATCCTCAACCGGCCGGCTGGCGTGGCTCGTCGCGGCTGTCGCAATCCTCGCGGCGATCGCGGCACTGATGTTCCGTCGTGTTCCGACGTCCGACGAGGTCGTCCGGTTCACGCTTTCCGCCCCGCCGGGGCTGCAGCTCGGCATGGCTGCTGCGCTCTCTCCGGACGGCCGCCGCATCGCCTTCGTGGCGCTCGACGCCGGCGGAAAGCCGACGCTCTGGCTCCGGTCGCTCGACGGCCTCGCGTTGCGGTCCTTTCCGGGTACCGAGAACGCGAGATTTCCGTTCTGGTCCCCGGACGGACGCTCGATCGG
>DASUAD010000291.1:0-2112 GCA_035763965.1 Thermoanaerobaculia bacterium
CGGTGACGACGACGACGTCCGAGCCGTCCGACAGCTCGTAACCGTTCGAGCCGCGCATTCGCGCGTCGAACTTCACGACCGGCGCCGACTCCATGATGTCGAGGGCCTTTCCCTGCGGAATCCCCTCGATGATGTCGATCAGCACGACGTCGGCGACCTTCTTCTCGACGAGACGCTGGGCGAGTGAGGCGCCGACGTTCCCGGCGCCCACGACCGTCACTTTCTGTCGCATACGGGCGCGGATTGTATCGAAACGGAGAACGCCGCCGGATGATGCGAACGAATCGGGTCAGCCGGACCACTTACAATCATCGCGGGTGAAAGGTCGCACCGATTACAAGAGCCATCCTCTCTGGAACGAGGCGATTTCGTTGACGCACGCCGCCTACGACCTCGCCGAGCGCGTCCGGCCCTCCGACCCGCTGGCGGCGCGGCACCTGCGCCGGGCGGCGGTCGCGATTCCCGCTCACGTCGCGGGAGCGCTCATGGCGGAGGATGACGCCCGGCGGGAGCACGTTCTGACCGCGCGCGGCGCGCTCGCGGAAGTCTCGCGGCAGGCGGGGCGCGCCGAAACGGCGGGTGAACCGGGCGCCGCCGCCGAGCTCGCGCGGCGGGCGGGAGAGCTCGAGCGCGCCGTCCGGTTCGAGCTGGGCGAAGCGGAGGGCGGAATCTCCTGATGTCGCGCGAGCGCGTCTCTCCGGCCCTCTTCTTCGTTATCGCGGGGATCCTCCTGGCCGCCGTCGCGGCACTCTGGCTGCCGCGCTGGTGGGAGCGCCGGGAGTACCGCAAAGTCGAAGCGATCGCCGGAGTCGGCGCGCGGATCCTCGGAGGAACCGTCGTGGACGCGCGCAAGCGGGTCGATCCGGGAATGATGGCCGACAAGGTCACGTCCACCCTCGGGGCGCCGTCGATCGCCGTCAAGACGCAGGGTCTGTCGACTCACGAAGTCTGGAAGTACTACTTCTCCGACGGCACGCTGACCGTCAACCTGACCGACGGCTACGTCGCCCGGGCCTCGGTCGCCCTCGGGGCGCCGAAGATCCGCCAGTCGAGGCGGCCGTAGTCCGGGCGGGAGCGTGACCGATCCCGCTCTCGACCCGGCGACCCGCAAGGAGCCTTCGATCCGCGTCGTCCTCATGCCCAAGGACACGAACGCGCACGGCACGATCTTCGGCGGCGTGATCCTCTCTTACATCGATCAGGCAGCCGCGGTCGAAGCGAAGCGGCACGGCGCGTCGTTCATCGTGACCGTGGCGATGCGGGAGGTGGTTTTTCACGAGCCCGTGTACGTCGGCGACCTCGTCTCCTTCTACACCGGCCTCGTGCGAATCGGCCGCACGTCGATCACCGTGTCGGTCGAGGTCTTCGCGCAACGCGGGGAAGGCACCAGCGGGATGGTCAAGGTCACTCAAGCCGAGGTGACGTTCGTCAATCTCGACGAGAACCGGAAGCCGCTGCCGATCCGACGGGAAACGGGAAACGGCAAACGGGAAACGTAGAGAACCCTTTCCCGCTCCTTTTCCGTTTTCCGTTTTCCGTTTTCCGAAAAACGGAAGGTCCCGATTTCTCGGGACCTTCGTTTCGCCAGCCGAGCGAGAGCCCGGCAATGGGTATTCCTTCTCCGGCTATATTACCACTCCGACTCTTCTTCCTCTCCCGGCGTTCCCGGAGTCGCGGGCAGATCCACGTCTTCGTCCTCCGACAGGTCCTCGAGTTCGGCTTCCAGCTCCTCGGCCTCCTCGGCTTCCTCGGCTTCGATCTCCTCGGCGCCCTCGGCTCCCGCCATCTCCACGCTCTTCCACGACGGTTCCTCTGCAGCTCCACGGGCGGCGGCCGCCGCGCCTCCTGCCGCCCGAACCGGAATGCGCCGGGCGCGACCCCGCGATGCTCTCGCAGTCGAGCGCGTGCTCTTTTTCTTCGACGCGGTCTTGCCCGTCCGCGACCGGGAAGACGCTCCCCGCTTTTTTTTCGGAGCGGCCTTCCGAGTCGCGCTCCGCTTGCGCGCCGAGCTCGCCTTTCGCGCCACGCTCCGTCTGCCGCGGGAGCTTTTGCGGGCACTGCGGGAGCGCCCTGCAGCCGACGAACGGGAGGTTTTCCGGGAACCCCCGCGCC
>DASUAD010000292.1:0-4350 GCA_035763965.1 Thermoanaerobaculia bacterium
AGGATCCTCAATACGCGGGAACGCGGCCGGAAAGCGCGAATCCTCTGCCGCGCGACCTCGTTCTCGAGAAGCTCGATCGTGCGGGCGCGGAACTCGGGCGTGACGGGCGCGTCGCGGTCGGTGCCGAGGATCTCCCACGTCTCCTCGATCGCGGCGAGCTCGGCGCGGCAGGCGTCACAGCCCTCGAGGTGAGCGTCGAGATCCTCGAGCCGTCCGCCGTCCGCTTCGCCGAGCAGGCGATCGAGCGCGTACTGCGTCAGTTCGCGGCATTCCATGAGGTCTCTCCTTCGGAAAAACGCGCCTTGAGGCTTTCCACGGCGCGGAAGATTCGGGTCTTGACGGCTCCTACCGAGATGCCGAGGACGCGCGCGATCTCGGCATAGGGCAGGCCGTGGTAGCGGGCGAGGATCAGCGCCTCCCTCTGCTCTTCGGAGAGACCCTCGAGGGCGCGACGGACGGCGGCGCGCCGCTCGTGCCCGGCGAGGCGGGCCTCGATCCCTTCGCCGCGGGCGGGGATGTCGGGGACGGCGTCGAGCGGCACGACGGCGGCCCGCCGCTCCCGGCGTCGGCGGTCGCGGCAGGCGTTCGCCGCGATCGCGAAGAGCCACGACGAGACGGTCGCCCGTCCGTCGTACTGATGCGCCCGGGAGATCACCTTGACGAACACCTCCTGTGTCACTTCCTGCGCCGACTCCCGATCCGAGAGCATCCGGTCGGCGAATCGCAGCAACGCCTGGGCGTAGCGCTCGAAGAGCTCCTCCGCTCCGCCGGCGTCACCCCGGCGGATCCGTTCGAGGAGGCTGCGGTCGTCGCTCACTCCGCCAGCCACGCCTTCACGCCCATTGGCAGAGACGCTGCTCGACGCGAAAGGTTTCGCTGCGGGCTCAAGGGCTTGCTCGTCTCCCGTTTCCCGTTTTCCGTTTCCCGGCTCGGTTATATTGCCCCGGCGTGGCTTTCAAAATCGTCGACTTCGCGATCCAGCTGGCGGTCATACTCTTCGCCATCTCCTTCCACGAGTCCGCCCACGCCTGGACGGCCTGGAAGTTCGGCGACACCACGGCGAAGGATCTCGGGAGGATCAGCCTGAATCCGATCCGGCACCTCGACCCCTTCGGAAGCGTCCTGCTGCCGGCGCTGATGTACATCCTCTCGGCCGGCCGAATGATCTTCGGCGCGGCGAAGCCGACCCCGGTCAACCTGCGAAACACCCCGAACCCGCGGCTCGCGAACCTGGTCGTCTCCGCGGCGGGGCCGGTCTCGAACTTCCTTCTCGCCGCGATCTCGCTCGCTGCACTCCTGGCCATCAAGCAGGGCGCGCCCAAGGCAATCGTCGACCTCGCGCTCGCGATCCAGGGGGACCGGTTCGCGGCGGGAGCGCTCGCTCCGATCACCTACGTCCTCTTCCAGTTCACCGTGGTCAACGTGCTGCTCGGCGTGTTCAACCTGATCCCGATTCCGCCGCTCGACGGCAGCGGCGTCGTCATCTCGACCTTCGGCGGATCGGTCGCGCGGGCCTACATGACGATCGCCCCGTTCGGGTTCCTGATCCTGATTCTGCTTCTCTGGAGCGGCTTCCTCTCGCGGATCTTCGGACCGGTCATCTCCGCGCTGTACGGGCTGATCTTCGGGGGAATCGCTTGAGCGAACCCGTCGTTCTCTCGGGGCTGCGCCCGACCGGCCGCGTCCACCTCGGCAACTACTTCGGAGCGGTCCGGAACTGGGTCGATCTCCAGAATTCCGGCAAGTACCGGTGCTACTTCTTCGTCGCGGACCTCCACGCGTTGACGACCGACTACGCCGAAACCGAAGCGCTCGCCGGTCACACGCGGGACGCGGTGCTCGACTGGCTCGCCGTCGGCCTCGACCCGGAAGCCGCGACGATCTTCCTGCAATCGCGCGTGCCGCAGCACGCCGAGCTCGCGCTCTATTTTTCGATGATCACGCCGCTGGGCTGGCTCGAGCGCGTCCCGACCTACAAGGACCAGATCGAGGCGCTGCGCACGCGCGACCTCGCGACGCACGGATTCCTGGGCTATCCGGTCCTGATGACCGCCGACATCGCGCTCTACCGATCGAATTTCGTTCCGGTCGGCGAAGACCAGGCCAGCCATCTCGAGATCTGCCGGGAGATCGTCCGCCGTTTCAACGGCCTCTACGGCGCGGTCTTCCCGGAGCCGAAGGCGCTCTACACGCCGACGCCGAAGGTGAACGGCGTCGACGGGCGCAAGATGTCGAAGTCCTACAACAACACGATCGGGGTCACGGAGGCTCCCGAGAGCGTCCGCGAAAAAGTCATGGCGATGGTGACTGACCCGGCGCGCGTGCGCCGGCAGGATCCGGGGAACCCCGAGAACTGCAACCTCTTCCCCTTTCACGTGCTCTTTTCGCCGCCCGAGGAGGTCGCCGTCGTCGATCGCGAGTGCCGCACGGCCGCGCGCGGCTGCGTGGACTGCAAGAAGCACCTGATCTCGAACATGAACCCGGCCCTCGAGCCGTTCCGACGGAAACGGGCCGACCTCCTGGCGGCCCCGGGGGACGTCGTGCGCGACGTCCTTCACGCCGGAGACCGGACTGCCCGCGTCGTGGCGGAGCAAACGATGGAGCGGGTGAGGGAAGCCGTCAAGCTGAGCCCGGAGCCATGAGGGCCGAAAAACGAAAAACGGGAAACGGGAAACGAAGGGTCCCGGTTCTTCGTCGTTTTCCGTTTTCCGTTTCCCGTTTCCCGACGCCCCGATGACCGACGAAACCGCCGAGCGCGCACTGCCGCCGATCGCCATCCCGGCTTTCGCGGGTCCGTTCGACCTCCTCCTGCATCTCATCCGCGTCAACGAGGTCACGATCACGGACATCCCGATCGCCGAGATTACCGAGCAGTACACGGCGTACCTCGACGCCATGCGCGAGCTCGACCTCGACGTGGCCTCGGAATACGTGGCGATGGCGGCGGAGCTCATCTACCTCAAGTCCCGGATGCTCCTGCCGCGGGCGCCGGGTGAGCCCCAGGACAGCCCCCTCGAGGACCTTCAGAGGCGGCTCCTCGAGTACCAGCGCTACAGGGAGGCGGCCGAGACCCTTCACGAGGTCGATGCGCTTCGCGCGGGGCTCTGGCCGCGGCCTCCGGTCGCGTTGCCTCCCTCGCCCGAGGGAGAGACGCTCGAGGTCTCGCTTTTCGACCTGATCGGCGCCTTCCGGCAGGTCACGGAACGATACCGGCTCGCGCACCCGCCGGCGCTCGAGATCCGGCACCAGCGTTTCTCCGTGCGCGAGAAGATGGAGCAGCTCCTCGCGCGGCTCGACGAGCGCCGCACGCTGCCGCTCCTCGATTTTCTCGGAGAGATGCAGTTCCGCGCCGAGGCGGTGACCGCGTTTCTCGCGTTCCTCGAACTCATCCGTCTGGGTATGGCTCGCGCATTCCAGAAGGTCGCGTTCGGCGAGATCCACGTGACGCGAACCGACGTTGCGTTCACGGCGGTCGACGTGCGGGATACTTATCGGTAGCCGATGGACGACACGACGACCCCCGACGCTCCGCCGGCCGAGCCGGGGGAGCCGCGCCCCCGCGAATCGAGCGTCCGCCGGATCCGTCCCGCACTGGAGTGTCTGCTCTTCACCTCCACCCGACCCGTCCGGGAATCGGACCTGGCCGACGTCCTCGAGGCGGATCCGGCGGCGGTGACGGCAGCACTCGCTTCGCTCGCCGAGGAAGCCGAAGTTCCGGCGCGCGGCATACGCCTCGAGCGCGTGGCCGGCGGCTGGCGGTACGTCACGCGGCCCGAGTACGACTCGCTGCTCCGCAAATTTCACGAGGTGACCGAGCGCAGCCGTCTGTCGCTCGCCGCGCTCGAGACGCTCGCGATCATCGCGTACCGCCAGCCGATCACGCTGCCGGAGATCCAGGAGGTCCGCGGGGTCAATTCGTCCTCGGTCCTGACGACGCTCCTCGAGAAGAAGCTCGTCACGACTGCGGGGCGCAAGGCGGTCGTCGGAACGCCGTTCCTGTACCGGACGACCCGCGAGTTCCTCGTTCGTTTCGGCCTGAACGAGCTCGACGACCTGCCGAAGCCCGAGGAGCTCGACGAGGATCTCGCGGCGACCGTGGAAGGCGAAGCGGCGGCGCCGGCGCCGGCCGTCGAGGCCGCGGGCACGAGCGCCGATGTCGAACTGCCGCTCGAAAAAGAGGAGCAAGGGTGAAGATCGGACGGCTCCTGTCATCGACGGCCGCGTCCTGATGCCTCTCGGAGAGACGATCGCCTCCGGACAGAGTCCCGTCGGCGACGCGAAATCGGGCACCCGTTAGACCGATGGAGTCCGTACGCGTTCAGAAGATCATCGCGGACGCGGGGCTCGCAT
>DASUAD010000293.1:0-15348 GCA_035763965.1 Thermoanaerobaculia bacterium
TCGGAAGCCCGCTCACGGAAACGCTCGTCGCGCTGCGCGAGCTCGTCGAGCACGGCGACCGCAAGCGCCGGATCGCGATCGATCGCGAGTTGGGCGAGCTTCTCGGCAACGTCCGTGTTGCCGGAGTCGAGCCGGTAGGCCTCGCGATAGCGGTCGAATGCGCGATCCCGCTGCCCCGCCGCGAGCTCGATGTCTCCGGCCAGGGCGTGCAGGCCGGCCTCTCCCGGATTCAGCTCGATTGCCCGGTTGATCCGCCCCCGCGCGTCCCCGTAATCCCGGTCGCGCGCGCCGGCCGACGCCGAGCGCACGAGCGCCTCGACGGCTTCGGCTTTGAGCTCGTCGGCCCGTGCCCGGAGCGCCCGGCGGGAAGACGACCGCGCTGCCGCTCGTGCGTAGAGCTCGTGCGCCTCGAAGACCTGGCCCGCGCGCGCCCGAGCCTCGCCGCAGGCGACGAGAAGGGGAACGGTGATCACTCCGCCGGCGAGTGCCTCGCGGCAGGCCGCGAGCGCCTCGTCCTTCCGGCCGAGCACGACGCGGCTCTCGATCAATCCGATCCCCGCGGCGAGCTCCGGGCGGATCTCCCGTGCTCGAAGGAACTCCTTCTCGGCTGCGGCAGCATCACCCGCCGCGAGCGCCCGCCAGCCGCTTTCGACGCCGTCGGGGAAGGGGCCGGCCAGCTCCTCGCGGGGGTCCAGCGGAAACCTGTCCGCCTTTCGCGCGGGCACGGGAGATCCGCCCCCGGCCGCGCCGGAGCTCGCGCAGCGGGACGAGCCAAAGACGATCGCCAGGCAGGCAAGAGCGAGCGCTGCGTAGCGCCGGAACATCCGGCCGCTCGCGGGATTCGGGGGAAGCCGGCGCGCCACTTCATCGGAGGGAGACCCGGAGCGCCTCTCGCCCCGTCCCCGCGCTCTCGTCACGAGGTGGGCGGCAGGCTCTCCGCGCGAATCGACGCGATCGCGTGCTTGTAGATCATCTCTTCGTGGCCTTCCACTTCGAGGACGAGGGCGAACTTGTCGAACCTCCGCAGCCGTCCCATTCGCTCCTCTCCCGAGGTGAGTCGGACCGTGATCTCTGTGTTGTCTTTTCGCAGGTTGTAGAAGAAGGAGTCCTGGACGTTGATCGGGGTCTTGTTCATCCGCCTTTCTCCGTCTCGACGCGGCGGTCGAGCGACTGGAGGATTGCCGGAAGGGCTCGTTCGGGCGTCACCCGCAGGGCGTCCGAGACTCGGGCGAACCAAGTTCTCTGGCGTTTCGCGAGCCGCCGGGTGGCCGCCACGATCTGCCTCTCGGTCTCCTCCCTTTCCGCGCGACCCGAAATCCAGCCGGCCACCTCGCGATAACCGATGCCGCCAAACGCGTTCGATCCGAGGGAAAGCCCACCCTGGATCAGTCGCCGGACTTCGTCGTCCCACCCGGCGTCCAGCATGCGGCGGACTCGGTTCTCGATCTTAGCATAGAGATCGGCACGGGTCGGCTCGATCCAGACTTTGATGACGCGCCAGCGCGCGCTCCAGGGATCGGATGGCGTCGAGCGAAGCGACGCCGGAGCTCCGGTCAGAAGGAGGATCTCGATCGCCCGAAGCGTGTAACGCAGGTTCCCGACGGGGATCCGTGCCGCGGATTCCGGATCGTTCACCTCGAGGAACCGGTGCGCAGCCTCTCGTCCCCGGAGACTCGCCCAGGCGGCGAGCCGCTTCCGGAGAACGGGGTCCCGTGTCTCGCCCGGTGGAAGTCCATCGAGCAGGGCCGAGATGTAGAAGCCGCTGCCTCCGCACACGATCGGCAGTCGGCCGCGCGCCGAGATGTCCTCGACCGCCCGACGCGCCTCCGCGGCCCACCTCCCGGCCGAGAATGTCTCCGAGGGATCGGCAACGTCGACTAAGTGATACGGGATCTCGGCGCGGCGCTCCGGCGAAGGTTTCGCGGTTCCGATGTCGAATCCCCGGTAGACGGCGAACGCATCGGCCGAGACGATCTCTCCGGACCGGAGGCGGGCGACTTCCTCGGCGACCTCCGTCTTCCCGGCGGCGGTCGGGCCGAAGATCACGAGAAGCGGCGGTTTCTCGGTGGCCCCGCGGTTCACTCGATCCCCCGCCAGGCGAGCCGCGTGGCGCCCGGAAGGAGCTCGACCCGAACGTCCGAGAGACGATCGGTCCGGAAGGTCCGCACACCGGCGTCGGCCAGGTTGCGAAGCGTGCCGGGGGCCGGATGTCCGAAACGGTTTTCCCGCCCGCACGAGATGAGCGCGATCCGGGGGCGCGCGGCCGCGAGAAGGATCGGGGTCGTGGAGGTCCGGCTGCCGTGATGACCCACCTTGAGGAGGTCGCAGCGGCGCAGCCGGCCGGCCGCGGCGAGTTCCCCCTCGGCCGGAGCGCCCGCATCGCCGGTCAGGAGCGCGCAGCGGCCATCCCGCTCGAACGACGCGACGAGGGACTGGTTGTTGACGGCGTCCAGCTTCCGTCGGCGGCCGCCCGAGTGGAGGACCCTCAACCGCGCGTCCCTCCACGAGATGGCGGCTCCGCCTCGAAGGACGGAGACCGGTACGGCGGCATCCGCGGCCGCAGCCTCGAGCCTGCGAAAGAGATTCCCCTCGTCGGCGCCCGCCGAGATCCGGAGCGAGGCGACCGGCAGCTCCTCGAGGATCGCAAGCAGACCGAGGACGTGATCCGGATGGGGGTGGGTCGCGATCACCGCGTCGAGCCGGGTGACCCCGCGATCGAGAAGCTTCGGAAGGAGCCGTGTCCGCCCGAAGTCCGCGGCCTCGACGTCGAACGGACCGCCCCCGTCCACGAGCACCGCGTTTCTCCGCCAGCGCAGGAGAATCGCATCGCCCTGGCCCACGTCGAGCGCCTCGACGGAGAAGCCGCGCGTCGGGCCTGCCGGCCCGGGCCGGATCGCGAAACCGACGAACACGGTCGCGGCGAGCGCGGCGGCGGCTGCGCGGAGCCGTCGGGGACCCCGCGTGGCGAGAAGCATGGCTGCTCCGACTGCCACCATCGCCGGCAACGGCGGCGTCGGCCGGAGAACCGCGAGCCCGGCCGCGCGATCGGCGAGAAGCTCGAGGAGGCGGGATCCCATGCCGAAGAGCGCCGACGGCAGACCCGCGGGCAGTCCGATGGCGAAGAGGAGCAGGACCACCGCGCCCAGGGCGATGAGCGCGGCGGAGAGGGGAATTGCGATCGGTGACGTGAGCAGCGCTCCGATCGACACCAGGTTGAAGCGCCAGAAGAGAACCGGTGCCGTCGCGCACTGAGCCGCGAGTGTCGTCGCGAGGCCCGAAAAAACGGCGTCCGGGTGCGCGGGAAGGCGCCGGCGGATCGGTTCCGTCGCGAGCCCGATCCCGGCGACCGCCGCGAACGTCAGCACCGTGCCGAGCGAATAGATCTGCCGCGGGTCGGCGGCGAAGAGCGCGATCGCCGAGAGGCCGGCGGCCTGCCCGGCGCCGATCGGACGCTCGAAGAGCCGGGCCGCCAGGAAGATCCCGACGACGACCCCGGCGCGCACGGCGGGAGCGTTCGCGCCCCCGACGAGCACGAAGAGGAAGACCGCCGCGAGAAGGACCGCGTCTCTCCTCTTTCCGCCGACGCGCGCGAAGCGCAGCGCTCCGAGCACGAGTCCCGCCGCGAGCGCCACGTGCAGTCCCGAAACCACGAGCAGATGGTAAAGCCCGCCCCGCCGGTAACGGGCGACCATCCCCCGATCGAGCTGCGAGGTTCTCCCGAGCAGGAGCGCGCCGATCGGACCGCGGACGTCGCGGTCGAAGGCGACTCCCCGGGAGCCAGGAGGCGGAAGGCGGCCGTGCAGACTTCCATTCGGCGCCGAGAGCCACGCGAGCGCGGTGGCGCTCTTCCGCCGGATCTGCAAAGCGCTCTTGACCGAGAGCCGGTAACGGGTCCACGGCAACTCGACGTCGCGTTCCGAGGCCGCGATCTCCTCGCGGCGCAGCCGCCCGACGATCGCCACGCGGTCCCCGCGGTCGGCGAAACTCTCCGGCGGAGTCTCCCCGGAGACGAACAGAGAAACCTCGGCCGGGAACGGCCGCCACTCGCCGGCGATCCGGAGTCGCTCGGCGCTGAGCCGGCCGCGGGCCCGCGGCGGAGCGTCGCTCCAGAAGTCGGCGAGCACCCCCTCCACCCCATCCGCCCGGTCGGCGCCCGGTGGCAGAGCGTCGAATGCCGCACGGGCGGTCTCCTCCCGGCGCGCGACGGCGATCCGCCCCTCCCAGAACCCGAACGCGCCGCACGCGAGAAGAGCTGCAACCCGGCCCGCCGCGCCGTCCGCGCCGCGGAGGAGCCGCGCGATCCCGAGGACTGCCGCGAGGACCGCGAGACCCATCGCGGCCCACTCTCCGCACGTCGCCCGTGCTCCGGCCGCGATTCCGGCAACGAGCGAGATCGCCGCTGGCATCGCCGGAGCCCGCCCGGCCTTCAGGACGGGGCCGATCAGGCGGTCTTCGCGGCGCCGCGGGCGAGCGTGACGACCGCCTCGATGCGGTGCGTGAGCGGAAACAGATCGTAGAGACGGGCGTCCACGATCTCGAAGCCCTCCGTGAGGATTTCCGGCAGGTCCCGCGCGAGGGTCGCCGGGTCGCACGAAACGGCCACGAACCGCCTGCGGGCGCGCTCGGCGAGCGGCCGCGCAAGGTGAGCGAGCCCGGCGCGCGGAGGATCGGCGACGACGAGATCGAAGCGGCGGGGAATCGACGCGAGAAACCCCGCGACCGAAGACGGCACGATCCTCCACCGCTCGGCGTCCGTCCAGCCGAGTCGAGTCTTCGCCGCGTCGCGCGCGGCGCCCGGGCTTCCCTCGACCGAGATCACCGCGTATCCGCGGTCGAGGAGAGCGGCGGCGAAGAACCCGACGCCGCCGAAGGCGTCGAGCGCGTCGCCAGGCGGGGCTCCGCTCGCCTCCCCCACGTCGGCGAGCAGCCGTCCCGCGACGTGCCGATTGCCCTGGAAGAAAGTCTCTGCCGAAACGTGGAACGTTCGGCCCCCGACCGCGATCGACAGACGGGGCTCCCCGGTCTCGCGGAGCAGCGCCCCTCCGCGATCCGCCACCCTCACACCGGCGAAGAAGGGCTCGAGCGCACGAATGACCGCGTCGGCTTCCGGGCGCGACTGTCGTCTCGGAAGATCACCGAGAAGCGCACGCGCCAGCCGCCGCTCTCCCGAAAAGTCTTCGAGCGTCGCGAGCTCCGCGATCGTCGCCCCGGACGCCGCGAGAGCGTCGCGAAGCGGAGCAAGGAGCGCCGCCGTCTGCGGGGTGATCGCGCGACACGCCGCGACGGGCTCGAGGCGATGCGACCGGGACGCGAACTGACCGATCGCGAGCGACTCACCGCGTCCTTCGACGTGGAACCGGTTGCGGATCCGGTAGGCGAGAGCCGAGGGCGCGATCGGCAGGTCGCCGAACGCGGCTGCGGGAACCTTTCCGATCCGTTGCATCGTCTCCAGAAAGAGCGCGCGCTTGGCTTCCCGCGCGGCGTCGGGGTGGAAGTGCCCCCAGTCGCAGCCGGCGCATGCCTTTCCGGGAGCAAGGATCCGATCACGGGACGCCGCGAGTACCGTCACGGTCCGGCCGCGCCAGAAGCTGCGCCGGATCTCTTCGACCTCCGCCTCGACTTCCTCGCCGGGCAGAGCGCCCGCGATGAATCCGACGCCGTGCTCTCCGCGCGAGATCCCCTCGCCGGTCGGTGCAAGCCGGGAGATGCGGACGCGACGGAGGGCGGCGATGGGCGGGACCTCTTTAACTATTGTCGGGAAACGGAAAACGGGAAACGGAAAACGACAAGAGAATTCACTCGCCGAGCAGCGTCAGCCGCGGAAGGGCGAGCTCCTCGCGCAGCGTCCGGCGCGTCAGGGCGCGCCGGGTCTTCTCCTCGGTCTCACGGTCCATCTTCACCCGCGCCTTCTCGAGGAGCTCCTGAACCCGGGCATCCAGACGACGCCGGCGACCGTCGGGCAGGGCATCGTAGAGCTCTCCCGCGAGCCGCCGGTCGAGGCGCGCGAGCGATGCTTCGATCTCGCCGGGTGTCTTGGTCGAGCCCGCGAGACGCTCGAGAGAGCGGCCGGCGGAATCGAGGCGCTCCGCCAGCGTCGGATGAAGCCGTCCGACCGTCCCGAGCGCCGCGGACAGGCCCGCGAGAACGATGCCCGTGTCGGCTGCCACGGTTTCACCGCGTCCCGTTCCCTTCCCTACCGCCGTCTCGGAGCGGCGCTCCCACGCCGACAGAACGGCGTCCCGGCAGTAGGAGAGCGAGTTGATGCGGCCCGTCGCGCCCCGTTCCTCGCGGCGGGAGAAGGCCTCGTCGATCCCGGCCTCCACCGCCTCGATCGGGATGCCGAGGGCGCGCCACTCCTTCAGGAGGGCGAAATCTTTCGGCGAGAGAAGGAATGGGGTGCCACGGCGGGCGATGAACGCGGCCTCGCCCGCGGCATAGAACGCCCTATCCTCCTCGGTTTCGCTCATGGATCAGAAGGAGCCCGGTGAGCGTCAGCAGCGGGTCCACGGCCTCGATCTTGTCCGTGCCGCTCCCGAAGAGCTCGGCGAGCCCGCCGGTCGCGATCACGCGGGGCTTCGCTCCGATCTCCTGGGAGATTCGATCGATCAGACCGTCGACGAGAGAGAGATAGCCGAAATACAGGCCGGACTGAATCGAGCCCGCGGTCGTCTTGCCGACGACTCTCTCCGGCTTGCGGATCTCGACCCGCCACAGGCGGGCGGCGCGCTCGAACAGCGCCTCTGCGGAGATCGAGATCCCCGGCACGATCACTCCGCCCGCATACTCGCCGCGTGCTGTGACGACGTCGAAGGTGGTCGCGGTTCCGAAGTCCACGACGATGCAGGGTCCGCCGAGTCTCGCGTGCGCCGCGACCGCGTTCACGATCCGGTCCGCACCGACCTCCTGCGGGATGTCGTAGAGAATCGGCATCCCGGTCCGGACGCCCGGCTCGACGAAGAGTGGTTCGCGTCCCGTGACCAGACGGAGCGCCTGCCGCATCGGGAACCGGAGCGAGGGAACGACGCTCGCGACGATCGCGTCGCAGGAGAGCTGCTCCGTGCTCCCGGCCGAGGCGAGGAGGCCGCGGAGCGAGAGCGTGATTTCGTCGGACGTCGCCTCCCGCCGGGTCGTGAGCCTCCAGTGATACGCGAGCACGCCTCCCTCGAACAGGCCGATCACCGTGTTGGTGTTACCAACGTCCACCGCGAGCAGCGAAGGCGCACTTCTTCTGCTCCCGGCACTCGCCCCTCTCCCGCCGGGAGAGGGGAAGGGGGTGAGGGCACCACCCCTGGCGTCCCCGTCCTTCACCACTCCTCCAACTCGCCGGTCGTGACGACCGTCTCCCCCGAGGATGTCGCGAGCCTCAGGAAGCCGGAAGGGTCGAGTCCCCGATACTCGCCCGTCGTCTGGGTGGCGTTCACGCGCACGCGGATGCGGTCCCCCGGGCGGTGCGCCGACACCCGCTCCCACTCCTCGATCTCGCGCGGCCAGTCGCTCTCCGCCAGTCCCCGGTCCATTCGATCGACGATCGCCTGCAGGAGGCGCGCGAGCGAGACCGGACGGCCCGCCTCCTCCTCGACTGTCGTCGCATGAGGAACCCGGAGCTCGGAGGCCGTGCCCCGCACGTTGATCCCGACACCGACCGCGACGTACGTGTCATCCCCCTGCGTACGGGCCTCCGAGAGAACGCCGGCGAGCTTGCGCCTGTCGACGTAGACGTCGTTGGGCCACTTGAGCCGGCACGCGATTCCGGAAACCTCCTCGATCGCGTCCCGGATCCATCGCGCCACGGCGATCGGAAGAACCGAGGCGGGCTCGTGACCGGCGACCCGTCGGATGAAAGTGAAATAGATCCCCCGCCCTTTCGGCGCCTTCCACTCCCGGCCGCTGCGTCCTCTCGCCTGGGGTTGTTCCTCCGCGACGAGGAGGGTCGCCGGAAGGATCTGCTCCTCCCGGAAGTAGTAGTCGATGAGCTCGCGGGCGAGGTCGTTGGACGACGGCGTCGACGCGAGGCAGGCGACGTTCTCGAACTCCGCCCAGCGCCCCGGATCGAGAGCTCCATCCGCAAAACGAAGCGTTCCGGAGCTCGTCGCCGCGGGGCGGCTCATTCCGACGCGATGCTCCCGAGCGCAGCGCGCCTTTCCTGGAGCTCGCCCAGCCGGCGTCGCGTCTTTTCCACGACGTCGGCCGGAGCCTTGTCGAGAAACGCGGGGTTGCGAAGCTTCGCGGTCAACTCCCCGACCTCGCGTTCGAGCTGGGCGAGCGTCTTCTCCACACGGGTCCGATCGGTCCCGGCGGCGCCCGGCGGAAGCGTCAGACCGACCGCGACGCCGGAGACGACGTCGCGCTGCGCTTCGGCCGGCGGAGGCCCGAACGTCAGATCCGACAGCCGTGCGAGATGCCGCAGCAGAGGCTCGAGGCGGCGCAGCGCGTCCGACGCGACCGGGTCGCCGGTCTGCGGGTCGATCCACATCCGTACTGGCTCGGTGGGCGGTACCCGCCGCTCGCTGCGGAAATTCCGGACGCGCGTGACGAGCCCACGCAGCGTCTCGATCGCCACTTCCGCCTGCAGGTCCTCCAGGGCAGGATCCCCGGTCGGGTATGGCGACACGACCAGAGTGCCCGACCGGTGCGTCAACTTTTCCCAGATCTCCTCGGTCAGGAACGGCATCAGGGGGTGAAGGAGCGCGAGCGAGTCGGCGAGAGAGCGGTACAACACGCCCCGCACCGTCTCCCGAGCGCGCTCGTCCCCCTCACGGCCGGAGAGCACGGGCTTCGTCATCTCGAGGTAACCGTCACAGAGCTCGTGCCAGAGGAACCCGTAGAGCGACGCGGCGGCTTCGTCGAAGCGGAAGGCCGCGAGGTGACGGTTGACGTCGGCCGCGGTCCGGGAGAGGCGCGAGAGAATCCAGCGGTCCGGCATCGAAAGAGAGATTCCCTCGAACGTCTCGGCGCGCGGCTTGCCTTCGAGCTGCGCGAGAGTGAAGCGCGCCGCGTTCCACAGCTTGGTCGCGAAGTTTCGCGATCCCGAGAGGCGCTCTCGCTCGAGCGTCACCGTCGTTCCCGAAGTCGCGGAGCTCGCGTAGGTGAACCGCAGCGCGTCCGCGCCGAACTCCGAGATCGCGACGAGCGGGTCGATGACGTTCCCGCGCGTCTTCGACATCTTCTCCCCGGCGAGGCGCATCAGACCGTGGATGTGTACGGTCGAGAACGGCGCCGAACCGGTGAAGTGGATCCCGGCCATGATCATCCGGGCGACCCAGAAGAAGAGGATGTCGTAGGCCGTGACCAGGACGTCGGTCGGATAGAACTCACGAAGGTCTTCGGTGTCCTTCGGCCAGCCGAACACGGAGAACGGCCAGAGCTGCGAGGAGAACCACGTGTCGAGCACGTCGGGGTCCTGTTCGAGCTCCGGAGAGCCGCACGTCGAGCAGGCGGAAGGATCTCCTTCCGAGACCGTCAGGTGGCCGTTCGCACAGGTGAACGCCGGGATCCGGTGCCCCCACCAGAGCTGGCGCGAAATACACCAGTCGTGGATGTTGCGCATCCACTCGAAGTAGGTCTTGGTCCACACCTCCGGCACGAACCGCACCTCACCCATCTCGACCGCGCGGATCGCCGGCTCGGCGAGCGGTCCGACCTTCACGAACCACTGCGTCGAGAGATAGGGCTCGATGACCGTATCGCACCGCTGGCAACGGCCGAGCGAGTAGTCGTGCGGGTCCGTGCCGAGCAGGCGGTTTTCCTTCTCGAGCCGCTTGACGATTTCCTTGCGAGCTTCGAATCGGTCGAGCCCCGCGTACTCTCCCGCTTCGGCCGTCATCTTCCCGTCCGGGCCGATCACGACGACCTGGGGCAGGCCGTGCCGCTCGCCGACGGCGAAGTCGTTCGCGTCGTGCGCCGGTGTCACCTTGACGATGCCGGTGCCGAACTCGCGATCCACGAGGATCCCGTCCTCGATCACCGGGAGCTCGCGCCCCACGATCGGGAGAATCGCCGTCTTCCCGCGGAATTTCGCGGTGCGCGGGTCCTCCGGATGGATCGCCAGCGCGGTGTCCCCGAGCATCGTCTCGGGGCGCGTCGTCGCGACGACCGCTCCCGAAGGCACGCCGACGACGTCGTAGCGGATTCGATAGAGCCACCCGTCGACCTCTTTGTGGACGACCTCGAGGTCCGAAACCGCGGTCTCGCACCGCGGGCACCAGTTGACGACGTAACGGCCGCGGTAGATGAGCCCCTCTTCGTACAGGCGGACGAAGGCGTGCCGCACCGCGGCCGAGAGGTCGGGGTCGAGAGTGAAGCGCTCGCGCGTCCAGTCGAGCGAGCACCCGAGCCGCCGGATCTGGGACTGAATGTTGTCCTTCGCGTCCCGCTTCCAGGCCCACACGCGCTCGATGAACTTCTGCCGGCCGAGCTCGTGCCGGTCGATCCCCTGCTTGGCGAGCTCCTTCTCGACGACCATCTGCGTCGCGATCCCGGCATGGTCGGTCCCCGGGACCCACAGGACGCGATAGCCGAGCATGCGCTTCCAGCGGGCGAGGATGTCCTCCAGCGTCCGCCCGAACGCATGTCCGATGTGGAGCCGACCTGTGACGTTCGGGGGCGGGATGACCATGACGAACCGCGGCGATCCCGGCGGCCCGACCGGCTGGAAGCGCCCTTCGCTCTCCCAGGTGCGATACCAGCGCTCCTCGAAGTGAGCCGGGTCGAAGGTCTTGTCGAGCCTCGCGGACGATTCGTCGGCGACGGTCTCGACCGACTCTCCCCCTCCGGGAAGCGGCTGCGGGTTGTCTCGGGACATCGGAAAGGGACGTTCCTTATCAGAATCGAGGCGGAATCGCTATTCGGGGACAGACCCCGGTTCTGGGGTCAGTCCCCCTACTCGATCAACTGGGGTCTGTCCCCCTACTCGACGCCGCTCTCGAGCTCGCGCAGCCGCTCCCGGACGACGAGTTCCGCAGTCTCGGGGACGACCTCCCAGGCGACCTCTCTCACGATCCGATCCGACAGCTTTTCGACGAGCTTTGCCGCGAGCTTTTCCGCGAGGCGTTCGATCTCCGCGTCGCTCAAGTCGCGCGCGGGGGGCAGCTCGTCGGAGCCCGGTCGAGGAGACGGCGGAGGCTCGAAGGGCTGCGCGGGAGGCGGAAACTCCGGGACCGCGCTCGTCTCCGGAGGTGATTCCGAAGCGGTTCGCACGACCTCGATCGTCGACCCGCCGCGCGGAACCTGCGGGGGCGCTTCCCGGAATTCCGAGACGTCGATGCGCTGCGTGTGACCGTCGTCTCCCGGAATGGGGAGAGCCGATTCCTCGATCTCGCCAGTCTGCTCCGCCGGCTCACCGGTGTCGAGGTGCACCGCCGGCGAATCGGGCGGCGGAAGAGGCGCCGGGGAGGGTTGCGGCGCCCGCGAGACCCCTCGCCAGTCGGTCGCGCGCGCCGTCGGCTCGACCTCGCGAAACGCCGCGAGCGCCGACTCGACGTCCTCGGGACCGTACAGATTGGCGAGCGGTTCCCCTCGCCCGGCGCGCAACGTCCGGATCGAGCCCGTGAAATCCTCCTCCGCGAAACCCGCGTCGAAGGGGTTCGGGGCGGCGACGAACGGACTCGGCGCGCTCGGCTCCGCGGGAACCGCGGCAACCGGCGGCGCGGTCGGCTCGGAGGCGACTGCGACCTTTTCCACACGGTCCGCGTCGGAAGACTCTTCCGATCGGCCGGCGACCAGGGACTCGACCTTGCGGTAGAGCTCCCGGGAGTCGAAGGGCTTCGACACGATGGCGTCGCATCCCAGACGCCGGGCGCGGTCGCGGTCGAAGGGCTCGAAGGTCCCGGCGAGGAGGATCACGGGAATCCGTGCCGTCTCGGGGTTCTTCTTGATCTCTTCGCAGACTTCGTATCCGTTCTTCTCGGGCATCACGACGTCGGCGAGGATGACGTCGGGCGGTTCTGCATGGACTCTCTCGAGCGCGAGGCGGCCATTCGACACGCAGGTCAGGCGGTAGTCGCTGTCCGCGAATGTGAGCTCGAGGACTTTCTGGATGGTCAGACTGTCGTCTGCGACGAGGATCTTTTTTTCCATGCGTTTCGAGAAAGGTACGCTCGGTCTCCGAACCTGTCAATTTCCGGCGGCCTTCCGGGACCGGAAACGAGGCTTCTTTCAACGTTCGACGACAGGTACCTCGACCTCCTGGCCCCAGACCGCAGCGAGGTAACGGCCGGGCGGTCGCCGGCCGAGCACCCCGGCCAGGAACCGGGAAGCCGCGACGACTTTCGGGAGGGTGACGCCGGTCTCGACTCCCAGCCCTTCGAGCATGTAGAGAAGGTCTTCGGTTGCCAGGTTCCCCGACGCGCCCGGAGCGTAGGGACAGCCGCCGAGACCTCCGGCCGAAGAATCGAAGGTCGTGATGCCGCACTCGAGCCCGGCATAGACGTTGGCGAGCGCGGTCCCCCGCGTATCGTGCATGTGGAGGGCGAGCACGCCGCGGGTGACCCCGGAGTCGTAGAGCGTCTCGACGACTTCGTACACGCCGGCCGGCGTGGCGACCCCGATCGTGTCACCGATCGAGATCTCGTCGACCGGGAGATCGAGGAGCTTGTGGACGACTTCTCTCACGGCATCCGGAGGGACGTCCCCTTCGTACGGACACCCGAAGGCCGTCGACACGTATCCTCGGACCCGGATCCCTTCCTCGCGGGCGCGGGCCACGACCGGCTGGAAGCGCTCGATCGATTCGTCGATTCCGACGTGAATGTTCCGGCGGTTGAACGTCTCCGACGCCGCCGTGAAGACCGCGACTTCGCGGACTCCTGCCGCAATCGCGCGCTCCAGTCCGCGGAGGTTGGGTACGAGCGCGGGGTAGCGAACGCCGCTCGCCCGGTGAATGCGCCGGAAGACTTCCTCGGTGTCGGCGAGCTGCGGGATCGCTGACGGAGAAACGAAGGAGCCGACCTCGATCGCCGGAAGTCCCGCGTCCGTCAGCATGTCCACGAACCGAACTCGGACATCGGCGGGAAGCTTTTCCGCCTCGTTCTGGAGTCCATCGCGGGGACCGACCTCGTAAACAGTTGCCTGTTGCGGGAGGGAGGGGTGCGTGAAGGGAAACGCCCGAGCGTCGGTCATCGCGGGGGATTATCCCGCAGGTGCGTCCCTGCCCGGTCGCCCGGCGGAGCGGATCGCCCCTTCCGCTACGAAATCTCGGCGAGCACGGTTCCGGCGTCCACCAGGTCGCCCTCCCGGTGTCGGAGTTTCGTGATCACGCCGTCCTGAGGCGCTCGAATCGCGTGCTCCATTTTCATCGCCTCGAGGACGACCACGACCTGGCCCTTCGCGACTTCCTCCCCGGTTTGCACGAGCGTTTTCCGGATCCGGCCGGGCATCGGGGCGACGAGCCCGGCGTGCGGCTCTCCTCCCGCCGGCCGAGCCCGCGCCGTCCGACCCGCCGGTCGTCGCACCTCGAACACGTCGCCCGCGCACCAGACGAACGCGCGGTCGCCCTGTCGCGCGACGCGCACCGGGACGACAGTTCCGTCGAGCTCGAGAGCGACGAGGGAGCCCCCGCGCCGGATCTCGCGAAACGAGTGCGCGGTTCCGTCGAGCAGGGCGTTGCCGTTTTCGAGAAGAACCTCCCGGCCCTCGCCGCGGGACTCGAGCCGGATGCCCTTCACCCGGCGCTCTCCCCCGGCCGCCACCGGTCGCCCGATTCCCAGGGATCGCGGGCGGACGCGGCCGGCGCACCCGACGGCGCCTTCCCGGAGAGGGCAAGTGCCGCGGCGATCCACGCCGCGGGAGGCGCCGGCGAAGTCTCCTCCCGGGGCAGCCGCGAGACGAGATCCGTGTCGTAGGCGCCCGATCGGAACTCCTCCGATCGCAGGACCGCGGCGAGAAGGGGCCGGTTCGTCTCGACGCCGAGGACCACCAGCTCGTCGAGCGCCCGCAGTGCGCGCTCGACCGCCGCGGGGCGGTCCTCCCCGCGCGCGACGATTTTCGCGAGCAGCGGGTCGTACTCGAGGCTGACCTCGGATCCCGCCGCGACCCCCGAATCCACGCGCACTCCGGGCCCTGCCGGCTCGATCCACTCGAGCACGGTCCCTGCTCGCGGCAGGAAGTCCACCGGGTCCTCGGCGTACAGCCGCATCTCGATGGCATGTCCGCGGGGGGAAAGACGACCTTCCGTCCAGTCGGAAGGCAGATCCGCGCCGCGCGCGACCTCGAGCTGCCAGCGCACGAGATCGATCCCGAGCGTCGCCTCCGTGATCGGATGTTCCACCTGGAGACGCGTGTTGGCCTCGAGGAAATGAAATCGGCCATCGGTGTCGAGCAGGAACTCGATCGTTCCCGCCCCGATGTACCCCACCGCGCGCGCGGCCTCGACGGCCGCCTCTCCCATCGCGCCGCGGAGCGCGGGAGAGAGCGCGGAGCTCGGGGTCTCCTCGACGATCTTCTGGTGGCGGCGCTGAACGCTGCACTCGCGCTCGAAGAGATGCACCGTGTTTCCCCGCTGGTCGGCGAAAACCTGAAACTCGACGTGCCGCGGCCGCTCCAGGAGCTTTTCCAGGTAGACGGAGTCGTCGCCGAACGCCGACGCGGCGATCCGCATCGCTTCCTCGACTGCCGCCCGCAGGTCTGCGGGCCGGTCGACGCGAGACATCCCCTTTCCTCCACCGCCCGCCGACGCTTTGACGAGGATCGGGTAGCCGAGCCGTTCCGCCTCGCGCGCCAGGTCGGCCGGGTCTTTCGCGCCCGCGTCCGAGCCGGGAACGACCGGGACGCCCGCCTCTCGCATTCGGGCGCGGGCTCGCAGTTTGTCGCCCATCGCCTCGATCGCCCCGGCGGGCGGACCGACCCACACGAGTCCTTCGGCTTCGACCGCGCGCGCGAAGTCCGCGTTCTCGGCGAGAAAGCCGTACCCCGGGTGGATGGCGTCGGCCCCGGAGGAGCGCGCGGCTTCCAGGATTTTCGGGATCGAGAGGTACGTCTCGGCGACGGAGCCGGCGCCGAGAGAGGCGGCCCGGTCCGCGCGCTCGACGTGGATCCCGCCGGCGTCCGACTCGGCAAAAACGGCGACGGTTCCGATCCCGAGCTCCCGCGCCGTGCGGAGGACACGAACGGAGATCTCGCCCCGGTTTGCGACGAGGAGGCGTCGAATCGTTCTCAACGGTCCTCGATTGTCCGGTACCCGTGACCGATTCGGGACTATTTCCTTCCCCGCTTCCCGGTTTCCCAATCCGACCAGAGCCCGTAGGTCTTCATCTGAGCGGCGAGCCCGCTCTTCGCGAGCACCCGCTCGATGTCGACGCGCGACTGCCGCTTTCCGATGCGCTCCAGCGCGTTCGCAATACCGCTCACGGCTAC
>DASUAD010000294.1:0-3738 GCA_035763965.1 Thermoanaerobaculia bacterium
GCAGTACTGCGACAACTGTGAGCTCGAGTGGACGCTTTACCGTCGGGATCTGCGGGATCTGCGTGGTCGCGAGCGGGAGAAAGAGGGTCTCGTCTTAGAATCGCGTTGATGGCTCCGAAGCGGATCGTGCTCGCGGCGCCGCGGGGATTCTGCGCCGGTGTCGTGCGCGCGATCGACGTCGTGAATTTGGCTCTCGAGTGCGTCGATCCGCCGCTCTACGTCCGCCGGGAGATCGTGCACAACCTCCACGTCGTTCGCGGGTTCGAAAAGAGAGGCGTCCGCTTCGTGGAGGAGCTCGACGAAGTGCCCGACGGCGCGACCGTCGTCTTCTCGGCGCACGGGATCGCGCCGCGCGTGCGCGAGGAGGCGCAGCGTCGCGGACTCAAGGTCATCGACGCGACGTGCCCGCTCGTCACCAAAGTCCATCTCGAGGCAATCCGCTTCGCGCGCCTCGGCTACCGCATCATCCTGATCGGCCACCCGAACCACGAGGAGGTCGAGGGAACGATGGGGGAGGCGGACTCGCGCATCACGCTCGTCTCTTCGGTCACCCAGGCGGAATCGGTCGAGGCCGAAGACGCCGACCGCGTCGCATACATCACGCAGACGACCCTCTCGATGGAAGACACGCGGCCGATCGTCGAGACGTTGAAGCGCCGTTTTCCGCACATCGTCGGGCCGACCCGAGACGACATCTGCTACGCGACGCAGAACCGGCAGCTCGCCGTCCGCGCGCTCGCGAGGGAAGCGCCGGTGATCCTCGTCATCGGCTCGAAGAACTCGTCGAACTCGAACCGTCTCGTCGAGGAGGCGGAGCTCGCCGGGGCGCGCGCCTACCTGGTCGACGATGCCTCCGGCGTCGATCCATCGTGGCTCGAAGGAGCGACGACCGTCGGCGTCACGTCGGGAGCGTCCGCCCCGGAGTTTCTCGTCGAGCAGATGATTGCGCACCTGAAGTCCCTCGGCGCGGAGCGAGTGGACGACCTCGTCACCGTCGAAGAGGACGTGCATTTCCCGCTGCCCGCAGAGCTCCTCGACGAGAGGGCCCGACGCGGCTCCGTGGCGTTGCCCACGATTTAGGGGACAGACCACGGTTTCCTTGAAGGCCCTCCTCTGTCGCAATACTCATCTGGAAACCGTGGTCTGTCCCCGATGACCGGCCGGCTCGAGGGGAAGGTCGCTCTCGTCACCGGCGCATCGCGCGGCATCGGCGAGGCCATCGCGCGGCGCTTGGGCGCCGACGGCGCGCGGGTGGCGCTGACCGCGCGGCACGAGGAGTCTTGCCGCAGGATCGCGGAGGAGATCGCCTCGGCCGGTGGCGAGGCGATTGGACTCGTCTGCGACGTGACGGATTCGCGGTCGATTGCCGCGGCGGTTGCGACTGTCGTCGCGAAGTGGCGCCGGATCGACGTCCTCGTCAACAACGCCGGTATCGGCGGACCGACGCCACTCTCCGACCCGGACGATTCCCGGTGGGACGCGATCATCGCGACGAACCTGACCGCAGTCTTCCGGATGACGCGCGCGGCGCTGCCGCACGTCTCCGACGGCGGACGGATCCTCAACATGTCGTCGGTTCTGGGTCGCTTCGGGGTGCCGGAGTACGGGGCGTACGCCGCAGCCAAGCACGGCGTGATCGGGTTGACCCGCTGCTTCGCGCTCGAGCTCGCCGCGCGCGCGATCACCGTCAACGCGATGTGTCCCGGCTGGGTCGAGACCGAGATGGGACGCTCCAGCTGGACCCGGGTTGCGGAGCGTCATGGGGGAGGGGAAGCCGAGGGGCGCGAATTGGCCGCGAAGATGGCGCCTCTCGGCCGCGTGGTGCAGCCGGAGGAGGTCGCGGGCCTTGCCTCCTACCTTGCTTCGGAGGAGGCCCGGTCGATCACCGGACAGGCGATCGTGCTCGACGGCGGTCAGGTAATGCCATAGTGGGGGGAGCCGGGAGACGAAAAACGGGAAACGGGAAACGGAAAACGAAAAAATGGGAAACGAAAGGAGCGGGGGATGAAGACCGAGGAGTTTCTGAGCACCCTGGATGCTCTCGTGGCCGAGAAGCACCTTCTGAGACACCCTTTCTACAAGCTCTGGAGCGAGGGGAAGCTGACGCGCGAGAACATCCGTGAATACGCCGTCTCTTATTACCCGCACGTGGCCGCGTTTCCGATGTACGTCTCGGGGGTCCATTCGGGCTGCGAGGATCCGGCGCTGCGGCTCGAGCTGCTCGATAACCTCGTCGAGGAAGAGGGCGGATCCGTGAACCATCCCGCCCTCTGGCGGAGGTTCGCAGCGGCCCTCGGCGCCCCGGAAGAGGATCTTTCGATCGTGGCGCGCACTCCCGAAGTTGCGGCGGCGATTTCGGAGTTCCGTCGCGCGACCCGCGAGGGCTCTGTCGCGGAAGGGCTGGCGGCCCTTTACGCTTACGAGTCGCAGATCCCGGAGATCTCGCGCACGAAGCGGGAAGGGCTCGCGGCGTTCTATGGCATCGATGCTCCGGAAGCGACGCGGTTCTTCACCGTCCACGAGGAAGCGGACGTGTGGCACCGCCGGGTCGAGCGGGACGCGCTCGGACGCGTCGCGACGACACCGGTGGATCAGGAAAGGGCGCTCGCAGCTGCGGAGCGATGCCTCGATGCACTGAACCGCGCGCTCGACGGCGTCATGCGGGAGAACAGTCTCGCTGCCTGACGTCTCGAGCCGCGTGAAAACCGCGGCGGCGGGCGCGGCGCTCGCGCTCGTTGCCGCGCTCGCGTTCTGGCCGGTCGTCACCGGAGCCCGGTCGTTTTTTCAGCTCGACCTACGCTACGAGCACATCCCGATTTGGCACGTCGTCCAGCAGGCGCTCCTTTCCGGAGAGTCGCCCTTCTGGATCGATGGGCAATACTGCGGAAATCCGCTCCTCTTCCACCAGGAAGCGCCCGTCTTCTATCCGCTAACAGTCCCGCTCCTCGCGACGGGCGCGCCCGCGCATCGGCTGTCCGATCTTTTTGCGCTCTTCCACTTCTGGTTGGCGGGATTCGCGGCATTCCTTCTTTTGCGCGATCTCGATTGCGACCTCTGGTCGTCGCTCTTCGGCGGGATCGCGTGGATGCTCTCGGCGCGGATGGTCCAGAACGCGATCTGGCCCAACGCCGTTGCGGTGGCCGCCCTTCTTCCACTCCTGCTCCTCGGAAGTCTGCGCATCGGTGCCGGTCAAAGAAGGTCCGGCGTGATCGTCGCAGCGATCTCCGGTGGTCTCGCGCTGCTCGCGGCCCGTCCGCACATCATCGTCGCCGCAGCGCCTCTTCTCCTCGCCGTCGCCGCTACGGCGGTCTTCCTTGCACGCCGGCGGTTGCAGGCGATCGGTGACCTTACGCTCGCCGGGGTTGTCGCCGCGTTGCTCGGCGCGCCGTCGGTCGTGCCGGCCGCGATCCTGCTGCCCGACACGTCGCGCGGCGGGGGACTCGCACGGTCGGCGCGCGACCTCTTCGCGCTGGCCGGGGGCGACAACCTCGATCAGGTTTTCCTCCCCGTGGACGGCCCTCGTCGCTGGCCGGAAGCGGCGGCTTATCCTGGCCTTCTCGTCGCAGCACTCTCGGTCGTCGGGATTCTTCTCCTGTTCCGTCGCGGCGACGGCCTCTCACGGGCGGTCTTCGTCGGTCTCCTCGGCGGAGGAGCGATCGGACTCCTCTTCGCCTTCGGAGAGCGGGGGCCGTTCGCTTTCGTGGCCGACCTGCCACTCCTGCGCAACTTCCGGATTCC
>DASUAD010000295.1:0-3239 GCA_035763965.1 Thermoanaerobaculia bacterium
GTCTCTGCACAAAAGCCTGTGCAGCAATTCTGATTTCGAACGATCGCCCTACATTTTTTTGAACCGAAACGAGATTCTACGTCCGACCATCGTCGTACGCGCCGGCGAACTCCGGGATTTCCGAAGTCCCTTGACACCGCCGCCGGATCGTCCGAGAATCACAGTGTACTATTTCACTATGACAAAAATCTTCCGGCTCGATCCGTCTTCCGGAGTGCCGTTCTACCGGCAGGTCATCGATCAGGTGCTGCTCGCGGTCGCCGATGGCCGCCTGAAGGCGGGAACGCAGCTCCCGACCGTCCGCCAGCTCGCGGTGGACCTCTCGGTCAACCTGAACACCGTCGCGAAAGCGTACCGGGAGATGGAGATCCGAGGGATCGTCGAGACGCAGCAGGGCACCGGGACGTTCGTGGCCACGCGACGGGCGGATCGGCGGCCGGCCGAGCGACGCCGGGCGCTCGAAGGGCTGGTCGATCGCTTCGTCGCGCTCGCCACGTCGGGCGGGTTTTCGCTCGAGGAACTGGCGGAGGCAGTCGTGGACCGCGCCGAGAAATCGGAGCGGGGGAGGTGACCGGCCGAGCGAAGTCGCTCGCGCGGTCATCCCGAGCATTGCGAGGGATCTCAGGGAATTGCGGCCCCGGCGCTGCCGGGCCCAGGAGGTAGGTCGATGGTACCGATCGTGATCCCGTCCCGCAAAAAACGGGCAAAGGAGCCCGAACCGGAAAAGACGCCCCAGCATCGCGAAAAGGCCCGCGAGGCGGACGCGGAGGTGCGGCGTTACGTGAACGGCGTGAGCGTCGCCGCGATGAGTATCGTCGTCCTCGGCGGGACGGCGGGCGCGGTGGCCCTCCGAGACCGCCCGACGGCGGCCGCTCTGGTCGGGCTCGCGGGTCTGGTGCTCGGCGCGATCGTCCTGTTCTCGCTCAAGATCGCCCGGCAGTGGGAGCGCGCGGTCGTTCTCCACTTCGGCAAGTTCGCAGGTCTGCGCGGACCCGGCCTCTTCGCGATCGTTCCGATCGTCGAGACCGTTTCGCACCTGATCGACCAGCGCGTGCGCGTCACCGACGTGACGGCGGAGTCCGCGTTGACCCGGGACACCGTTCCGGTCAACGTGGACGCGATCGTGTTCTGGACGGTGTGGGATGCGCAGAAATCGGTCCTCGAAGTCGCAGACTACTTCGCCGCCGTGAGCCTGTCGGCGCAGACGGCGCTGCGCGAGGCGATCGGACGGCATCAGCTCGCCGAGATGATCACGGAGCGCGACAAGCTGGGGCGCGAGCTCCAGGCGATCCTCGACGAAAAGACGAACCCGTGGGGCATCACCGTGCACTCCGTGGAGATCCGCGACGTGAAAATTCCTCCCGATCTCGAGGACGCGATGAGCCGCCAGGCGCAGGCGGAGCGCGAGCGGCAGGCTCGCATCATCCTCGGAACGGCCGAGACCGAGATCGCCGCGCGGTTCGTGAAGGCAGGTGACGAATACCGGGACCGTCCCGTCGCCCTGCACCTGCGGGCGATGAACATGCTCTACGAGGCGATCAAGGAGAAAGGCTCGATGGTGATCGTTCCGTCGAGCGCGGTCGAGACCATGGGTCTCGGCGGGTTGTCGGGTTTGACGGCCCTCGGAGGCATGTCGGCCGAAAAGAAGAGCGACGGCTGAGAAGGACTCCGTTTCTTCTCTTCCGTTTTCCGTTTCCCGTTTCCCGTTTCCCGTTTCCCGTAGACTTCCAGGCGCGTGCGGTCGCTCGACCTCCTCATCGTCATCGGCTATCTCGGGGGGGTCGTCGCCGCCGGCGCCTTCTTCGCCCGCCGGCAAAAGACGACCGCTCAGTACTTCCTGGGGGGACGTCACGTACCGTGGTGGGCGATCTCCGCTTCGATCGTCGCGACGGAGACCTCCACGATCACGTTCATCTCCGTCCCGGGCCTCGTCTACCGGCCGGGCGGGGACTTCGGATTCCTCCAGCTCGTGTTCGGGTACCTTGTCGGCCGGATCGTGATCTCGGTCCTCTTCATACCGGCCTACTTCCGCCGCGAGCTCTTGACCGTCTATCAGCTGCTCCAGACGCGGTTCGGTGGAGCGGTCAAGGCGCTCGCCGCGAGCCTGTTCGTCACGATGCGGACGATCGCCGACGGCGTGCGGCTGCTCCTGACCGCGTTCGTCCTCGCCGCCGTCTACGCGGCGTTCGCGGGGGGAGCAGGCGCCGATGCGGTCGTCGTGGGCTCGATCCTGGTGATCGGGATCGTCATGATCCTCTTCACGTTCTTCGGAGGCATGGAGGCGGTGATCTGGGTCGAGGTCGTCCAGCTCGGCATCTACGTCACCGGCGCGGTCGCAGCGGCGCTGGTGCTGCTCTCGAAGATCCCGGGCGGGTGGGACACGGCACAAGCTCTCGGCGAGACCTACGGCAAGTTCCGGCTTTTCCACTTCGAGCTCGACTGGACGAAACCCTTCACGTTCTGGGCGGGATTGATCGGAGGGTGCTTTCTCACGATGAGCACGCACGGCACCGACCAGTACCTGGTCCAGCGCTACCTCTGCACCGACAAACCGCGAAAGGCGACCGCCGCGCTGCTCACCTCGGGCGCCGTGGTCCTCGCTCAGTTCACCGGTTTTCTGCTGATCGGGCTTCTTCTCTTCGCGTTCTACCGCCCTTTCGAGAACGGGGGTGCGCTCACCGGAGACCGCGTGTTCCCGGACTTCATCACCCGACACATGCCGTCGGGTCTCTCGGGGCTCGTCGTCGCCGCGATCTTCGCGGCCGCGATGTCTTCGTCGCTGAACTCGATCGCCGCCACGGCGGTTTCCGATCTTTACCGCCCGCTCGCGCCCGACCGCGGGGACCGCCACTACCTCGTCGTCTCGCGGTGGCTGACGCTCGTCGCCGGGATCGCGCAGATCGGGGTGGCCGTCGCCATCCGGCACATGACGCGCTCGGCCCTCGACGCGGCGCTCTCGGTCGCGTCGATCCTGAACGGTCCCGTCCTCGGCGTCTTCCTCCTCGGGGCGCTCTCGAAGCGCGCCGGGACGGCGGCGGCCTTCGCCGGCATGGCCGCCGGTCTCGCTGCGGTCGTCTGCGTGTGGAGGCTGACGTCCGCCGCATGGCCGTGGTACACGCTCGTCGGCAGCGTCACGACGCTGGCAGTCGGCTCACTCGTCGGTCGGGCGGGTCAACGCATCGAGGCGCCGGCATGAGAGCGTTCGGCTCTCTCTCCCTCCGGAGGGGCGTCGGGGTGAG
>DASUAD010000296.1:0-2785 GCA_035763965.1 Thermoanaerobaculia bacterium
TCTAGCAGGAAAGTCTTTGCCAAGAATAAATTCGGCTACTCCGGAAATATCTCTTATTTCATTCGGATAATCCAGACGCACACGGCGAGCGCCTCCCGACTCGCCGACTAAAGTAAGGCTGGAGCCCAATTCCTCCGAAAGTTTTCTTGCTCCTGCTGGAAAACTGCCTATACTCGTTTCCAGACTCCCATGGCGCGGCACTCGAGCACGATCACAAGTCTCACGGCCGGTTTGCGCCATCTCCCCTTCTTCTCGGCCCGCCCCGACACCGACGGCGAGGCGCGGCTCTACGTCCGGCGCGCGCTGACCGCCGCGGCCGAGGAGCGTTATGACGTCGCGCTCGTCTTCTGCGAGAAGGCCCTCGCGGCCGCCCCGGCAAACCTCGCGGCGCGACTGCTCGTCGGACGGATCTACCACTACGCCCTGGAAGACGTCGACCGCGCGGTTGCGGCGTACCGGAAGGTGATCACGCTCGCCGGATACGACGGGGAGAACCCCTACTGCGTCGCGGCGCGCGAAGCCCTCGACGAGGTCGTCCGGAACGTCGAGGCGTAAAGCCCCTCATCGACCCGCGGCAGGAACGAATTCAGAGCTCGTCGGGCCGGGGCATGCGCGGCCAGCGCCACGGATACATCGGCGGCGAGCCCCAGACGTCGGGTCGGTAGCGGCCTCCGGAACGAATCGCCTGCCGCGACGGGTCGACACGCCATCGCGCATCCGACACCACCGCGTCCCGGCCCCAATCGGAAAGATCGAGCGAGAAGAGCAGGCCTCCGACGCCGGTGTCGCTTCCGGCCTCGATCGCGATCCGGTTGACGCCGGGACCGAGAAACCGCGCGACGTCGTAGAGCACGAGCGCATCTCCGGGCCTCTGCCGCGCTTGACCGACCCGGCGTCCGTTGATCCAGAGCACGTGCCATCGATCGACGAACACTTTCGCGGTCGCCCGCACGGGCGTCCGGTCGAGAACGACGTCGCGGGTCGCAACGAAAGCGACCTCCTTCGGCTGCCGGACCTCCCGCGAGTACCAGATCCACTTCGCCGCGCCCGTCCTCGAGAACTCGCGCTCCGCGTGCGCCTGCAGCGTGGCGCGGACGGCGGCGGCGCCCGCGATCGTTACGGCGAGCGCATACAGCCACGCGAAAATCGGGGACAGACCCCGGTTTGTGGGATTCGTGCTCCAGCCGGTATTCGCGGAGTCTGTCCCCATTCCTTGACCGATTTCGACCGGCACGCTACTCTATAGTCCCGATGTCTTCATGAAAGTCATCGGAGTGATCCCCGCCCGCTACGCCTCGACCCGATTTCCCGGAAAGCCCCTCGCTCCCCTCGCCGGCCGGCCGATGGTGCTCCACGTGCTGGCGGCCGCGCGGGCGGCGCGCCGGCTCGACCGGGTCCTCGTCGCCACCGACGATGCGCGAATCGCGGACGTCGTCCGGGGCGACGGAGGGGAAGCGGTTTTCACCTCGCCGGACGCCGCGAGCGGGACGGACCGGCTGGCCGAGGCGGCGCGGAGGGTCATCGGAGACGTCTACGTGAACGTTCAGGGGGACGAGCCTCTCATGCCCGCCGAAAACATCGATCTCGCGGTCGAGACGCTCCTCGCGTCTCCGGATCGCGAGATCGCCACCGTGGCCCTTCCGATCGCTACGGCGGAGGCAGGCGATCCGAACGTCGTCAAAGTGGCCGTGGCCGCGGACGGGCGGGCGCTGTACTTCTCCCGCGCGCCGATTCCCTACCCGCGGTCGGGAGAGCCCGCCTACCGCAAGCACCTCGGCCTGTACGCCTATCGCGCCGGCACTCTGGCCCGGCTCGCTGCCCTGCCGCCGTCGCCGCTCGAGCGAATGGAGTCTCTCGAGCAGCTCCGATGGCTCGAGGCGGGCTGGACGATCTGGGTCGGCGAGGCGCATGCGGATTCGATCGGCGTTGACACGCGGGATGACCTCGAAAAGGCCGAAAAACTGCTGGAAAGGCTCGGGAAGACGCAGGAAAAGGAGGCGGTTCGATGAGCGCGAAATACGTTTTCGTGACGGGTGGGGTCGTTTCCTCGCTCGGCAAGGGGATCGCGGCCGCGTCCATCGGGGCGCTCGCCGAAGCGCGCGGATTCAAGGTCACGCTCGCCAAGTTCGATCCCTACATCAACGTGGATCCGGGAACGATGTCGCCGTTTCAGCACGGCGAGGTCTACGTCACCGACGACGGCGCGGAAACGGATCTCGACCTCGGCCACTACGAGCGCTTCACTTCGATGACCGGCTCCCGGGTCAACAACACCACCGCCGGGCGCATCTACGCGACCGTCATCGAACGCGAGCGGCGCGGCGATTACCTCGGCAAGACCGTCCAGGTCGTCCCCCACATCACCGACGAGATCAAGGAGTCCATCCGGAAGGTCGGACCGGACGCGGACGTCGTTCTGATCGAGATCGGGGGTACGGTCGGCGACATCGAGTCCCTCCCCTTCCTCGAGGCCATCCGCCAGATGCGGCAGGAGGCGGGCCGCGGAAACGCGGTCAACGTGCACCTGACGCTCGTCCCCTACATCAAGGCGTCCGACGAGCTCAAGACGAAGCCCACGCAGCACTCCGTCAAGGACCTGCTCTCGATCGGGATCCAGCCGGACGTCCTGCTCTGCCGGACGGACCGTTCGCTGCCGCTCGACGTCAAGAGGAAGATCTCCCTCTTCTGCAACGTCCCGGTCGAAGCCGTGATCACCGCGAAGGACGTCCCGTCGATCTACGAAGTTCCGCTCCAGTTCGCGGCGGAAGGGCTGGACGAGATCCTC
>DASUAD010000297.1:0-2262 GCA_035763965.1 Thermoanaerobaculia bacterium
GTGAACGACGTGTGCGACCTCGTGCACGACGAGGTCTTCCATCCAGTCGGTCCACCAACCGATGCCCGACTCCGGTCCCGGCGGTGTGGCCCAGAGCACCACGGCGGGGCGATCGAGGAACGGAAAGGCCATTCCATTCGACGTCGCCTGCGGATCGCCGATCACGACCTCGATCGGGCGCTTCGGGCGCCATCCCACGGCATCGGCCACGCGGTCGTGAATGCTTTCGATCGCGCCGGCCGCGCGCCGCGCCCAGGGCTCGAACGGCGCGGGAAAGTGGACGCGGAAGTGCGCGGTCTCGATCGTCCGCCACGCGGCGGACGGAGTCTGCGCGATCAAGGCGAAGCCCGCGAGGAGAAGCGCCGCCGACGAGACGAGAGTGCGATTCCTCATGGTCGGGCGCCCGGAAGTCTAAAGGTAGAATCCCGACACTTCGAAAAGGAGAAGGCATGCGACGAGTTCTTCTGGTTCTGTGGATTGGTCTGCTTGCGGCTCCCGTCTTCGCTCAGGGCGCCAAGGGTCTCGATGACGCGTGGATGAAAGCGGCGAAGGCCGGCGACGTCGAAGGTCTGGTCAAGCTCTACGCTCCGGACGCTGTGACGTACATGCCCGACGAGATGAAGGCGAAGGGGCCCGCGGAAATTCGCGAGAGCTTCAAGAAATTCCTGGGGGCAAGCACGGTCCGCGAAATGACGCTCACTCCCGCCTACTCGACACCGTCAGGGAATCTCGCCGTGACGTCCGGAAGCTTCTCGATGACGGTCGAACCCAAGGGCGGAGGAGCCGCGCAGACGATGGAGGGCCGGTACACGTCGGTCGCCGTAAAGAAGAACGGCAAGTGGATGTACGTCGTCGACCACGCTTCCGTTCCGATGCCGCCGCCGGAGGCTGCCCCGAAGTAAGTCGGGACGGTGCGCAACGCGGGGTCGGCCGTCCGGATCGGCTAGACTGTCTCTTTCGAAGACTCATTTCGGAGAGCTCGTGCAGAGACCGCACTCGTTCCGGGCGGCCGCCGTCTTCTTCTTCCTTCTTGCCGCGCCGCTACTCGCGGCCCAACCGAACCCTTCCGAGCTCGCGGACGTCGAGGCGACGACCGCCCGTGTCGCGGACGGACGTCTCGCGCTGCTCGTCGAGCTCTCCGATCAGCCCGTCGCGCTCTACGAAGGCGGCATCTCCGGACTTTCGGCGACCGCGCCCGCAAAAACGGGCCTCTCTCTTCTCTCGGCGCGCCGGGAAGAGGTCGCTCGCTACGAGCAGTATCTCGACGCCCGGCAGGAGGAGGTCCTCCAGCGGCTGCGGGCCCGGGTTCCCGCGGCGGGGATCGGCGCGCGCTACCGCACCGTGTGGAACGGCTTTGCCGTTTCGCTGCCCGCCGATTCGCTCGAGGATCTCGCCGCAGTGCCCGGCGTGGCGCGGATCCACCGGGTCAAGGAGTATTTCCCGACCCTCGACACTTCGAATCCCGCGATGGGCGCTCCCGCCTTCTGGTCCATCCTCGGTGGAGACGACCGCGCGGGCGCGGGCATGAAGATCGGGATCATCGACACCGGCATCGACTTTTCCAATCCCATGTTTTCGGATCCGACGCTTGCGCCTCCCTCCGGTTTCCCGAAAGGCGATGCCGCGCTCGCGAACGGAAAGGTGATCGTCGCGAAGTTCTTCCAGTCGATGGCGGACGCCGGCGATGCGAACTCGGACGTCGGGCACCGCACCGCGCAGGATCTCGTCGGGCACGGCTCGCACTCCGCCGGCGTCGCGGCGGGCGCGCGCGTGGACCTCTCCGGTTCCGGGCGGCGGCAGATCACCGTCGCGGGTGTCGCCCCGAAGGCCTGGCTCGCCGACTACCGCATCTTCGCGCCCCGCGCGTTCGACGACAACATCATCGAGGCGATCGAGGCGGCGGTCCAGGACGGCATGGACGTCATCAACATGAGCTTCGGCGGCGATCCCGTGGGCGATCCCCTGCAGGACCCGATCGTCCACGCCACGCAGAACGCGATCGCCGCCGGAGTGGTCGCGACGATCAGCGCCGGAAACTCCGGGCCGGACCCGTCCACCGTCGGTTTCCCGGCCGCGGCGCCCGACGCCATCACCGTCGGCGCGACGTCGAACGCGCACTACGGTCTGTCGTCTCTCGGCGTGCTCTCTTCGGCGAGCTCTTCGCTGCCGCCGAACCTGACTTCCGTCATCGGCGGCGCGTGCAGTGACCGCTGCGCATTGCCTGCCGTGCCCGTCTCCGCGCCGATGCTCGATGTCGACCTC
>DASUAD010000298.1:0-2537 GCA_035763965.1 Thermoanaerobaculia bacterium
CCGTCGAACGCGAGCTTCTTCAGCACGGCGCGGTAAAAGGGGATGTCCTGGCTGATCCGGTCGAGCACGAGATCGTATCCACGCGGGGTGTCCAGGCCGACGCCTCCGACCTTCACCGGCTCGGCCGAAACGCCCGGTTCGCCGGAGCGGTTGATCCGGTCGACGAGAGCGTGGGGGAACGACCGCTCCTGGCCGAACAGGATGCCGATTTTCTTCATGAGACGGGACTTCCTCCTGTCGAACTCCTGCCGAAACGGGCGATTATGGCAGGCAAGGCGTCCGGCTTCCAGCAGCTGTCTGCGTCGTCGCGACAACCCTTTGTTGGACGATGGCTCGCGCGACGACGAAAGATCCAGGCTCCCGCTTCCCGGCGATCTCGCTGCGGCAGCCGAACGCCGATCGCGTCGTGCGCGGAGAGAAGCGCCGCGACTCGCGGTCCCGGCCGACCCGGTTCCGCGGGTGGATCCTCGTGCACGCGTCGCTGACGCTCCGCCGCGGCGAGACGGCGCACGCCGGAGACGGCCGGTTCGAACGCGGCAAGCTTCTCGGCATCGTCCGGCTCGAGGACTGCGTCGAGGACGGCGGGGGGTGGACGTACGTCTGGAAGAACCCTCGGCGCTTCCGCCATCCGATTCCGTGCCGCGGCCACTACTCGATTCCGTTCTACGTTCCGGCGAGGCTCGTCGCGGGAACCGCGGCCGCCCGCGTGACGCCGGGAAAGCTCGTGAGCTGACCGCCGCCCTCGTCGCAGGAGCGTCGGGGATAATCGCCAGGGCCCTGCGGCTCCAGCCCGGGTTCCCGCTCGGGAGCCGAAACTGGGCCTGTCGAAGATAATCGCGCGGGTGCCGGGCTCCCGTTCCACCGGAAAGAGAAAGCGCGCCGCCCGCCGGAAGCGGCGGGGCGGCGCCGATGTCGGTTCGGAAGCCGCAGGGACGAGAGGTCGATGGCTCGTCCCGGTCTTCGTCGTTCTGGCGACGCCGGCCGCGTTCTGGCCAGTCCTCCAGAACGGGTTCGTCAACTACGACGATCCTGACTACGTGACGTCCAACTCCATGGTGCGGTCCGGCCTCACCTGGCCGGGCGTCCGCTGGGCGTTCACGACCGGCCACGCGGCCAACTGGCATCCGGTGACCTGGCTCTCGCACATGGCGGACGTGTCGCTCTTCGGCGTGAAGCCGACCGCGCATCACGTGGTGAGCCTGCTTCTCCACGTCGTGAACGCGCTCCTTCTGTTTTTTCTGCTTCGCAGGCTCACCGGTGCAACCGGCCGCAGCGGTTTCGTGGCGGGGCTCTTCGCGGTCCACCCTGCGCACGTCGAGTCGGTCGCGTGGGTCTCCGAGAGAAAGGACGTGCTGAGCACGGTCTTCTGGCTGCTCACGATGGTTGCGTACGTCGCCTGGGTTCGCAGGCGGGGCGCCGGGCGGTATCTCGTCGTGCTGCTTCTCTTCGCCGTGGGCCTGGCGTCGAAGCCGATGCTGGTGTCGCTTCCACTGGTGCTGCTGCTGATCGACTACTGGCCGCTGAAGCGGTGGGAAGGCGTCTCTTTCCCGACGTGCCTGCGCGTTGCTCCTCCGGGCGGGATGGGTCTCGTCGGCGAGAAAGCCGCTCTCTTCCTCATGGCCGCGGCTTCATCGATCGCAACGGTCGTCGCACAGCGAGCCGGCGGGGCGATGCGCTCCTTCGAGTTCCCGCTCGGGACCCGGGTCGCGAACGCACTCGTCTCCTGCGTCCGATACCTGCGGATGCTCGTCTGGCCCGAGCTCGCAGTCTTCTATCCGTATCCGCGCGACGCGACTTCGGCCGTGACAGCGCTCGCGGCCGGAGCGCTCGTCGTCGCCATCTCGGCCGCTGCGATCCGATTCCGGCGCCGGGCGCCATACCTCTTCGTCGGCTGGTTCTGGTTCGTCATCACGCTCCTGCCGGTCCTCGGGCTCGTCCAGGTTGGGAAACAGGCGCTCGCCGACCGCTATACGTACGTTCCGTTCATCGGTCTCTTCGTCGCGATTGCGTGGGGGGCCCATGCGCTCGTGGCGGGCTGGCGCCCCGGTCGGTACGCCCTCAGTGCGGCGGCGGTCGCCGCCGTCGTCGTTCTCGTTCTGGCGACACGTTCGCAGGTCCGCGTCTGGAAGAACAGCGAGACCCTGTTTCTCCACGCTCTCGGAAATACGAAAGACAACTACCTCGCTCACATCAACCTCGGGAACTACTACGTCGAGGAGGGCCGCCTGGGCGACGCGCTCCCTCACCTCCGGGAGGCGGAGCGGATACGACCGGAAGAGCCGGAGGTTCACGTGAATCTCGGTTACGCCCTCCTGGTGCTCGACCGGCGTGAGGAAGCTGCGCGGAGCTTCGAGCGCGTACTGCAGCTCGATTCCGACAATGCCGTTGCGCTCAACAATCTCGCGCGGCTCCGGTTTCTCGAGGGGGACGTTGCTGATGCGCTCCGTCTCTATCGCGCCACGGTGGCCGTGAGACCCGACTGGGCCGAGGGCCGGCGGAGGCTGGCGATCGCGATGCTGATGCATGGAGAGACGGAT
>DASUAD010000299.1:0-2837 GCA_035763965.1 Thermoanaerobaculia bacterium
AAGCCGACGTCCTTGCGCCCGCGCCCGGTCACGTCGTCTGGTCCCGGACCTGGTTTCCCGCGTGGAAGGCAACCCTCGACGGATCGCCGCTCCGCATCCTGCCCGCGAACGGACGAGACCTCGCGGTCGCGGTTCCGGCCGGGAGGCACCGCCTGTCGATTCTCTGGAACCCGGCGACCTTCCGCTCCGGCGTCGTCGCGCAGGCGGCGGCGCTCCTCGCGGCTCTCGCGATCGCTGCGGTGCAGCTGCGCAGCTGACGGTCGGCTAGATCTCGTTTCTCAACACGTTGTTCACGGATAGGGACTGTTGCCCATCTGGGCCCGGATCGGTGAGGCTGGAGGTGTTCAACGCCAACAGCTGGCCGAAGGAGCCCAGATGGGAGCTTCACAAGAATGCCCGAAGTTGCCCAGCCAGTCGAATCCTGCTCGTACAGCGAATCCAGAGAGGAATGCCGGTGACCAGCGCCGCCGAGGCGGCCGGTGTTTCGAGACGGACAGCCTTCAAGTGGAAGAGGCGACACAGGGAGGTCGGCGAGGCGGCGCTGGTCGATCGCAGTTCTCGGCCTCACCGGATGCCACGACAGGTGCACCCAGTCCGGGTCGAGGAGGTTGTGCGTCTGCGCCGACGCCGGTACACAGGTCCACAGATCGCAGCCCGAGTGAGTTTGAGTACGGCCACCGTGGCTCGCATCTTGGCCCGTGCTGGCCTCTCTCGGCTCAAGAGCCTCGAGCCCAAAGAGCCCGTCGTCAGATATCAGAGAGAACACCCGGGTGAGCTGATCCACGTCGACATCAAGAAGCTGGGGCGTATCGGCTGTATCGGGCATCGCATCCACGGAGACCGCACCGCACGCGTGCGAGGCATCGGCTGGGAGTTCGTTCACGTCGCTATCGACGACGCCTCCCGCCTGGCCTACGCCGAGGTCCTGCCCAACGAAAGGTCCCCGTCCTCTACGGCCTTCCTCCGGCGCTCGGTGGCCTGGTTCCAAAACCGCGGCGTCCGAGTCCAGTCCGTCATGTCCGACAACGGATCTTGCTACGTCTCCCACAGGTTCAAAGCAACCTGCCAGAAACTCCGGCTGCGTCACCTGCGAACCCGACCCTACCGGCCCAGAACCAATGGCAAAGCCGAACGCTTTATCCAGACCCTGCTACGCGAGTGGGCCTACAAACGGCCCTATTCCACTTCGGTCCAGAGAACCGACCGACTCCCTCGTTACCTCAATCACTACAATCTCAGGAGACCCCATGCCGCTCTTCGCAGACGCACCCCAGCTCAACGCCTCAGTGAACAACCTCTTGAGAACTGACATCTAGCGCTTTCTCCGAACGACGATTCCGGCGGCGATCATTGCGAGGCCGCCGAGCGTCAGGGACGGGTATGGCGACGCGCTGCCCGGGAGCTCCTCGTACTCCGTCGTGGTGGTGGTCGTTTCCGCCGTGACCGGCGCGGGCGGCGGAGCGGGTTGCGGCATCTCGACCTCGGCGGCCGGCGGCGCCTGCGCTGCGGCCGGAGGTGCCGGCGGATTGGTGTAGGTCGTGCTGGAGGGCAGTTCGCCCTGGCGGTTCGAGGGCGCGGCTGTCCGCGTCTGAATCTCGGGTTGTTCACCGGTCGGCTGAGCCCGGGGAGCCGATCTTTCCTCGGGCTGCACCTCCGGCTGAGACTGCGCGACTACGGCCGTCGCGACCGCGAATACCGCCGCCGCGCCCAGGGTCGTGATTCGTGCTTTCATGAGTCCCTCTTTGAGTGAGTCGCCACCATTGGCAGAGAGGGACAACTCAAGGTGCGTGCCAGCCGAGGCGAGGTCAACGGGGCGCAGACTCGCGCCCGGGTCCACGCGCCGAGGGAACGCATCGAGCCCGGGCGGAGCGATCCGGCGAACGATCCCCGCGCGCGTCGTCGGGCGCGGGATTCGTCTTGCGGAGAAAGCGGAAACGCCGTCGAGCGCTCGCGGGTTCATCCCTTGTTTTGGATCTTCCGGCGCGAAGAGCGAGCGCCGCGCCCGGAAGGCGATGATCTCTCTCCGATCGCAGAGGGCGCCCGCGGGTCGTCCCCGTCGCTTCGCGAGATCGAGCCGGTGCGGGAAGAAGTTCGGGCGCCGACATCGAGCGGCGAGGTTTCCGAGGATCGTCCACGCTTTTGCCGCCGTCTGCGTGGCCGGGAAGGCGGGCAACGAACGCGCGGGAGACGCGAGTTTGACTGCCCGAAATCGCTCTGCTAGCGTCGCCGCCACATGCCCCTCCGAACGTTTTCGATTGGGCCGCTCGGCGAGGACCTGTATCCGCGTTTTGTCGATGAGCTCGCGGAAAGGTTCGACGACGCCGCTCTGGACCGCAACGTCGTCGCACGCGATGCCCTGACCGGCCTCTATCTCGGGGCCGGCGTGTCCTGGGAGGATGCGATCGAGGACCGCCGCGCCTCGCTCGCGACGCGGGCGCTGCTCGCGAGTTTCGATCCGAGAAACGCGACGTTGGAAGCGGAGTACTACCGGGAAATCGACGTCGAGAAGTGGGCCCCGGTGAAACCCCTCCTCTGGTTCTGGCAGATGTTCGACCATTCGCCCGTCGGACGAAACGTACGGCTCGGGACCCGAATGCGCGCGATGCTCGCCCCTCGCGTGTTCCGCCGCTGCGGACGGGACGTCCGCATCTTCCACGGGGTCGAGTTCTCTTTCGGCTACAACCTCACCGTCGGAAACGGGGTCACGATCCATCGAAACGTCCTGATCGACGACCGCGGGGAGGTCGTGATCGGCGACGACGTCTCGATTTCGGACTACGCCAACATCTACTCCCACTCTCATAACGTCGAGGACATCCACGACATCTCGCTCGGCC
>DASUAD010000300.1:0-2641 GCA_035763965.1 Thermoanaerobaculia bacterium
TTCAACGCGACGGACGCCGAGGGCAAGACCCGGATCTGGCTCCGGCCCTTGAACGCCCTCGCCGCGCAGCCTCTGCCCGGCACGGAGGGGACGACGCGGCCCTTCTGGTCGCCCGACAGCCGGTTCCTCGGATTTTTCGCCGAGGGGAAGCTGAAGAAGATCGAGGTCACCGGCGGCCCGGCGCAGAAGATCTGCGACGCACCGACCGGCGCCGACGGAAGCTGGAGCCCGGACGGGGTCATCCTCTTCGACGGCACCGGAAACGACCCGATCAACCGCGTGTCGGCGGCCGGCGGCACGCCGACGGTGGCCGTGAAAGCCGACAAGGACGTCCAGGTCGGCTGGCCCGAGTTCCTGCCCGACGGCCGTCACTTCCTCTATATGTCCATCGGCGCCAAGCAGGAGGACAGCGCCTACCGCGTGGGCTCCCTCGACTCGACGGAGACCAAGCCCTTCGCGCCGGCGCAGACCCTCGTGACGTACGCGCCCCCCGGCTACCTGCTCTTCGTCCGCGACCGGACCCTCGTGGCGCAGCAGTTCGACGCGAAGGCCGTCAAGACGAAGGGCGAGCCGATCCCTCTCGCCGAGCAGATCGGGACCGACAACGTCGGCCTTGCGACTTTCTCGGTGTCGCGGGAAGGCACGCTCGCGTACCGCACGGGTGAGACGGGGGGACGGCTCCTCTGGATGGAACGCTCCGGAAAAGAGCTCGACCAGGTCGGGGAACACGGCGACTACACGAACCCGGCGCTCTCTCCGGCGGCCGACCGGCTCGCGTTCAGTCTGTCCGATCCCCGCGGCGGGAAGTTCGACGTCTGGATCCGGGACCTCGCTCGGGGCGTGAACTCCCGGTTCACGTTCGGCGGCGCCAACAACGGTGTTCCTCTGTGGTCCCCCGACGGGAGCACGATCGTCTTCCGCTCCGACCGGGACGGGACCTTCGATCTGTTCGAGAAGTCGGCGAGCGGGCAGGGAGAGGAAAAGACGATCCTCAAGAGCGACGAGGCCAAGGTCCCGACGAGCTGGTCCCGCGACGGGCGCTACATCGCGTTCTCCAGCCAGAACGCGAAGACGAGCTGGAACACATGGGCATTGCCCACCTTCGGCGACCGCAAGCCGATGCCCATCGTGGTGGGACCGTTCGTGGAGGTCAACTCGACCTTCTCGCCCGACGGGCGGTTCGTCGCGTACCAGTCGAACGAGTCGGGCACCGCCGAGATCTACGTTCAGACCTTCCCCGTCGCCAGCGGCAAGTGGCAGATCTCGAACTCCGGAGGTGTGGACCCCTCGTGGCGCGCCGATGGGAAAGAGCTCTATTACCGCTCGGCGGACCAGAAGCTCATGGCGGTGGCGATCGAGGCCGGGGAGAGCTTCAAGGCCGGCATCCCGCAGCCGCTCTTTCCCGCGCGAGTCCGTACGGGAACTGCACGCAACAAGTACGTGCCTTCGCCCGACGGCCAGCGATTCCTCCTTTCCGCCCCCCTCGGACGCGAGGCGCTGATCCCGACGACCGTCGTCCTGAACTGGAACGCCGGTCTCGGGCGCTGAGGCGGGCGTCGCAGAGCCATTCCTCCGCTCCGGACCGGAGAAAAGAGTCGACCGGTTCGCGAGGTCCGCAGTAATGCTTTTGCATCACCAGCGGAACCGTCGGTCCGTGGCACTCTCGGCGCCTGAAAAGCGAGGTTTTACGCAATGTCGATGGTAATCACGGAAACCTGTATCAACTGCGGAAACTGCGAGCCGGTCTGCCCGAACCAGGCGATCTCGGCCGGGGACGTTGTCTACGTGGTCGCGCAGGAGCGCTGCACGGAGTGCGTCGGGGCTTTCGACAAGCCGCAGTGCGTGGAATCATGTCCGATCGAGGGGTGCATCACGGTGGATCCGGCGCACGTCGAGTCGCAGGAAGTGCTGCTCGCCCGCTACGCACAGCTCCACGTCACTTAGAGCCGGCCCTTCCGGTCCCGGGACGGAGCCGGCTCTTTCCGGTGTGAAGCCCCGTCGGCCGCGATCGCCGCTTACTCGGCGGCAATCGCGGCGTCGGCGGCGACTTTCCAGAGATTGCCGTCGGGATCGGTGAAAAAGCTGAAGTAGCCACCCCACGGCGCGCGTTACGCTGGCCGGGAATCCTGCCGTCGGAATCGACATCGTCGCCGACCCCGCGCGCCTGAGCCAGCTCGACGTGGTGGTCGTGAGCGAATGACGTTCGCCTTTGACACTCGCCATCCGATTCGACTAGCTTCCGCGCCATGCCGCTTCCGACCGAGCCCATCGGCAGCATCCCGCGGCCTTCCGAGCTGATCGAGGGCATGAAGGCCTTTGCATCAGGAAACATCGCGTCGGATCGGATGGAGTTTCTCTTCGACGCCGCCGTGCGCGACACGATCCGGCGTTTCGAGGAGACCGGCTCGCCCGTGGTGAGCGACGGCGAGCAGCGCAAGCCGTCCTTCGCCACCTACCCCATCCACGGTTCGCAGAACCTCGGTCCCGGGGGCGTGACCATCCTCTTCGAGGACGGCCACACGAGGCAGCTTCCGGTCCTCACCCGGGGCCCGTTTCGCTACGCGACCTACGCTTCCAGCTACCTCGACGCGGCCCGGAAGCACGCCCGGACGCCGCTCAAGCAGGCGGTGATTTCCGCCTC
>DASUAD010000301.1:0-4593 GCA_035763965.1 Thermoanaerobaculia bacterium
ATGAAGTACCCGGTCATGTCCTCGTTGGTGAAGGCGTTCATCCCGGAACCGCCCGCGGTCGTATAGATCCGGTCGAACTCGTTCTTGACGAGGACCGTTCGCTGCTTCGCGATGAGCTCGTCGAACTTCTTCTCGAGCTCGCGGAGGCGCGGCGTCTTGTTTTCCGGCTTCAGGAGGTCGTCGATCTCGCCCCGGCGATAGGCGGCGCGCATCTTCGCCTCTTCCTGACGGATCTCGTCGCGGACCTTCTCCTGCTCGGCGATGATCGCGACGTCCTGCCTGTAGTCCTTCGTGCCGATCGTCGGAGTACCTTTGAACATCATGTGCTCGAACAGATGAGAGATCCCGGTGATCCCGGGCCGCTCGTTGGAGCTTCCGACGTGGGCGACCCAGCCGCCCGCCACGGTCGCCTCGCCCTCGCGACGAACCACCAGGAGTCCCATTCCGTTCGAAAGCTCCTTCTCGACGACGTCGACCTTCTGTGCGCCGAGCGGCGCGGCCGTTACGAGGAGCGGAAGAACGGCCAGGACCAATCGAATCGCTTTCCTCATTCGCCGTCCTTTCGCCCGCAGCATCGATTCGTCGGGGGCACGGGAATACCCCTTGCAGGCGAATCTTCTATCATCGGCAACGCGAAGGAGGAAAGAATGAACACGAGGAGAGGAACGCTTGCTGCGGCTGCCGTGGCCGCAGCCGGGCTGCTCGGTCTCGCTGGCTGCGCATCGACGCCGAAACCGGCCGCCGGTCCGCAGGCGAAAGCCACAATCGAGTCCCGCAGCGGCTCGAACGTGACCGGCTGGGCCACTTTCACCGACCGCTCGACCGGCGGGGTGGCGGTCGTCGTCCACATCGAGAACGCGCCGCCCGGAACGCACGGGCTGCACGTCCACGAGAAGGGCGACTGCTCCGCGCCCGACGCGTCGTCGGCGGGGGGTCACTTCAACCCCGGTGGGATGCAGCACGCGGGGCCGACCGACACCCAGCGGCACGCCGGAGACCTCGGCAACATCACGATCGAATCGAACGGGACGGGACACCTCGAGCTCGTGTCGGATCTCCTGACCGTCCGGCCGGGTCCGAACTCCGTCGTCGGGAAGGCGGTCGTCTTTCACGAAAAAGCGGACGACCTCAAGACCCAGCCGACCGGCAACGCCGGCGGGCGACTGGGATGCGGGGTTGTCGCGATGGCTTCTCCCTGAGTCCCGGGCCGCGGGCAGGAACGGGCCGGCATCGCGCCGGCCCGTTTCGTGTGACCGGCGGTGATTCAATGGGCGCATGAAGCGCTCCTCCTTCGACCTCCCCCCCGACGAAGTCCGGCGACTCGGAAACCTCGCGACCGACGCGGTCGCGGAGCACCGCGCGAGGCTCACGTCCCGTCCCGTGTTCGGCAAGATCGGCCGCGACGCGGCGCTCTTCGACGAGCCGCTGCCGCAGGACGGACGCCCGTTCGAAGAAGTTCTCGCGTTCGTGCGCGAGCACGTGATGCCGTTCCCGTTCGGCAACTCCCATCCGCGCTTCTTCGGGTTCATCAACGCGACGGCGGATCCTATCGGGATCACGGCGGACTACCTCGCGGCCGCGATGAACCCGAACTGCTGGGGTGGGGACCACGCTGCCATCCACGTCGAGCACGAGGTGATGCGCTGGATCGGCGAGATCGTCGGCTACCCGGCGGCCGCCGAGGGGATCCTCGTTTCCGGCGGATCGATGGCCAACTTCACCGCGCTCGCGACCGCTCGCCGCGCCGTCACGCCCGGGAACGTGCGCGAAGACGGACTCGCCGGCGAGGGTCGGCCGCGCCTCACCGTCTATGCGTCGGACCAGGTTCACCACTGCGTGGACAAGGCGGTGGACCTCCTCGGGATCGGGACCCGGAATCTCCGCAGGATTCCGACCGACGATCGGTTCCGGATCCGCCTGGATCTTCTGGAGGCGGCGATCGCGGAAGACCGGCGGGCGGGTCTCGTTCCGGCGATCGTCGTGGGCAACGCCGGCACGGTCAACACGGGCGCGATCGACCCGCTCGAGGAGATCGCCGAGATCTGCGGCCGCGAGTCGCTCTGGTTCCACGCCGACGGCGCGTACGGCGCGATGGCGAGAATCTCGCCTCAGCTCGCGTCTCTCTTCGCCGGAATCGAGCGTGCGGAGTCGATCGCGGCAGACCCTCACAAGTGGCTCTACGTCCCGTACGAGGCGGGTGCGACACTCGTGCGGGAACCCGGCCGCCTCTCCGCGACCTTTCGCAAGTTCCCGGAGTACCTCGCGACCGATCCCGAGAGCCCGTTCCCGGGTCCGGTGTGGTTCGCCGAGCGAGGCGTCGAGCTCTCGAGGGGGTTCAAGGCGCTGAAAGTCTGGATGGGACTGAAGACGCACGGCGCCCGCGCATATGCGCGGTCGATCGAGAACGACGTCGCGCTCGCGCGCTTTCTCGCGGCGGAGGTCGATCGCCGGCCGGAATTCGAACGGATGGCCGAGCAGGTCCTCTCGATCGTCAACTTCCGCTACAAGCCGGTGGGACTCACCCTCTCCGATGACGAGATCGACCGTCTGAATCGCCGCATCGTCAACCAGCTCGTCGGAGGCGGCTCCTTCATGCTCGCGCCCACCATCCTGAAAGGACGCACCGCGATGCGCGCGTGCATCGTCAACTTCCGGACGACCGAGGAGGACCTGACGTTTCTGCTGGACGAGGCGGCGAGGGTGGGGAGGGAGATCGCGGGGTCAGGTCTTCACGAGTGACCGCAACCTTGACTTGGCCGCCCTGCTCTTGCCACATCGCGGCGGCGATGTGGCAAGTGACCTGACCCCGAAAAAAGAGGCGGGACCATCGTCCCGCCCGCACGCGAACCTTCCGCCCGGTCGTTTCGTTCCGAACAGCCTGGGGCGAAAGCGTCTGGAGAGTCTAACCTCTTTCTCTCTTGAATGCTCCTATGCCACGGGCTGTGTGCATGCGTTGCACCGTGTGGCGGCCGCCGGGATGAGCGTTTTGCACTGCGGGCACTCTTTCGTCGCCGGAGCGGCTGCGGGCTTGGGCAGCGTGTACCGGATGATCATGAAGACGACGAACGCGATGATGAGGAAATCGATGAGCGCGCCGATCAGGTGGCCGTAGGTGATCCCGTTTTCGACGACCTTGCCGGTCGCGTCCGTCGAGGTGGACAGGACAATCTTCGCCTCCCGCCAGCTCCCGCCCGGCAGCAGCATCCCGATGATGGGGTTGATCACGTCGTCGACGATCGACGACACCACCTTCCCGATCGCCGCGCCGATGATCACGGCGACCGCCAGCGCCAGCGCGTTCTGCTTGACGAGGAACTCCTTGAACTCCCGGACCATGCTCATCGAGTCCTCCTCTCGTCCCTCTGCCGCTACCTGCCTTCCCGCGCACTCCAGGCCGAAACGTTGCGTTCGACCTGATGCGAATGCTTCTCCATGTGCTCGGCATAGATTCGGAGCCAGTCCTCCGCCGTGTAGCGGCCGGACTCCGTGTGCTCGCCCGCCGCCGACCACGCCTCCTCCGGCAGCCGCTTCAGGAGCGCCGCGGTGTTCGCGCGCACTGCGTCGACGACGGCGAGAGCGGGCTCGAGCGGCGCGGAGTGGTAGTCGAAGACCCGCGCCCACCGCGCCTGGTCGTAGCCGACGATGAGAGGTTTCTCCTCCCCCGTCAGGTAGCGGATGCGGAGCGCGGCGTTGGACTCGGAGTCGGCGAGGTGGCAGACGACCTCGTGTACGGACCACTTCCCTTCGGCCGGGCGCCACTTCATCGCTTCGGGAGGGACTTTCGCGAGCGCGGCTTTCAGCCGCTCAGGTCCTTGCTCATAGCGACGAATCAAGTCCAGCCGTTCGGCGGCGGTCAGCGTCATCGTCCGTCGCGGAGTCTACCCCGCGAGACGAAACTCTCACTACCAGCGAGTGCCGTCGAGCGAGAGGACCGTTTTCGACCCGACCACTTCCGCCGAGTGGCGGGTGCCGGCGGGGAGATAGAGGCGATCTCCGGAAACGAGGTCATAAGCGACGCCGTCGACGACGATCCGCAGCACGCCTTCGAGGACTGCGTCGCACTTGTCCTGAGAGTGTTCGTGAACCGGGAAGACGGTCCCCTCCCGGTAGGCGTAGACGGAGACCTCATAGCCCTCGCGCTCGAGGAGACCCATCATGCGTTTCTCGGAGACTGCACCCTCGCGAGGATCCCAGCGCTCGACTCGAGCCCCGCTCACGCCGGCAGTTTAGGGGACAGACCACGGTTCCGTCACACCCTCCCTGATGCGCAGACAGATCGGGAAACCGTGGTCTGTCCCCAAGAAAAAGGGGGGCGAACCCCCCTGGAAATACCGTCGCACTGTCCGGCGTGACGCCGGCGCGAGAGCGTGGTCCGGTTAGTACCGGTCCCGGCCCGGACGGCCACCGCCGCCCGCTGTCTTCGGCCGCGCTTCGTTGACCGTCAGAGCCCGTCCGCCATATTCCTGGCCGGAGAGCGCCTGGATGGCGTTGCGCGCCTCGGAGTCGTTGCCGAACTCCACGAAGCCGAAGCCTTTGGAGCGACCGGTCTCCCGGTCGGTGATGACCGCCACGGAGTCCACGCTGCCGTACTGC
>DASUAD010000302.1:0-2336 GCA_035763965.1 Thermoanaerobaculia bacterium
ATGTACTACCCCACGATCTGGGACTGGACGACGTTCGCCGGAACGATCGGCCTCTTCCTCGCCCTGATGTTCCTCTTCATCCGGTTCCTGCCGAGGATCTCGATCTTCGAGATGCGCACGCTCGTCCCCCAGGCGGGCTCACTCGGAATGCAGCCCGTGCCCGAGGAGTCGGTCGCCGGGGAGGAGGGATGACGCTCCCGGCCGTGCCGCACCCGCGGATGTGGGGCCTCCTCGCGGAGTTCGAGAGCCCGGAGGATCTGCTCGCGGCCGCCTCCCGCGCCCGCGAAGCCGGATACCGGCGGATGGACGCGTATACGCCGTTTCCGATCCACGGACTCTCCGACGCGCTCGGCCTGCGCCCGACCAAGCTGCCGTTCATCGTGCTCGCGGGCGGCATCGTCGGCTGTGTGACCGCGCTCGGGATGATGTGGTACTCCGCGACCGTTCACTATCCACTGAACGTGGGCGGGCGCCCGTTCGCGAGCTGGCCGTCGTTCATTCCGATCACGTTCGAGCTGACGGTTCTGTTCGCGTCCCTGTCGGCGGTCTTCGGGATGCTGGGGATGAACGGGCTGCCCATGCCGTATCACCCGGTTTTCAATGCCCCGCGATTCGCGTTCGCTTCGAGAGACCGCTTCTTCCTCTGCATCGAAAGCCACGACGCCCTTTACGACCCGGACAGGACGCGCGCGTTCCTTGCGGGTCTCGGTGCGAAAGAAGTCGTCGAGGTGGAGGAATAGTGCGCCGCGCGGTCATCTCGCTGGGAGCGGCGGCCATCCTCGCGGCGACCTGGGGCTGCCGGCAGGAGATGTACGACCAGCCGAAGTACGAGCCTCTGGAGAAAAGCACTTTCTTCACGGACGATCGCGCCTCGCGACCGCTCGTCGAGGGGACGCTGGCGCGCGGCGCCTTCGACCCGGCCGCGGCGGCGCTTCCGCCCGGCGGCGCACCTGCCCCCGGGCAGCTCGCGACGACGCTTCCCGAACCGCTGACGCCGGATCTGGTCGCGCGCGGCCGCGAGCGCTTCGAGATCTTCTGCACCCCCTGCCACGACCGGACCGGGTCCGGCCGGGGCATGGTGGTCCGCCGGGGTTACCGCGCCCCGCCGTCACTGCACATCGACCGCCTGCGCGAAGCGCCGGTCGGTCACTTCTACGACGTCATGACCCGTGGCCTCGGAGCGATGCCCGACTACGCGCAACAGATTCCGCCGGCGGACCGGTGGGCGATCGCGGCGTACGTCAAGGCGCTGCAGCTGTCGCAGCGCGCGACGGCCGCCGAGTTGCCCGCGGAGGACCGGACGCGCCTGGAAACCGGGGAAACCGGGGACAGACCACGGTTTTCACCCGCGCCGCCGCCCGACGGAGGACGTCCAGAAAACCGTGGTCTGTCCCCGGTTACGGTTACTCCCGCAGCGGGGCACCCATGACGCCGACTCACGGACTCGAGCGATTCCAGCGCCCCGCGTTTCTCGTCGGGGCAGCGGCGATCGCGATCTGTATCGTCGGCGGCTTTTTTTCCCCGACGCAATTCTTCCGGTCGTACCTCTTCGCGTTCCTCTTCTGGACCGGCGTGGCGCTCGGGTGCATGGCCGTCGCGATGCTCCACCACGTCACGGGCGGTCAATGGGGACTTCCCATCCGGCGCCCGCTCGAGTCCGCAACGCGGACGCTGCCGCTGATGCTCCTGCTGTTCCTCCCGATCGTCTTCGGCGCGCGGAAGATCTACGAGTGGGCGGACCCCGCGGCGGTCGCCCACGATCCGGTCCTCCGGCACAAGAGCCTCTACCTGAACCTCCCGTTCTTCACCGTCCGCGCCCTCGTCTACTTCGCCGCCTGGCTCGCATTCGCGTACTGGTTGAACCGCTGGTCGCTCGAGCAGGACTCCACCGGCGAGCGCCCGATCGCGCGGCGGCTGCAACTCCTCTCCTCCGCGGGGCTCGTCGCCTACGGACTGACCGTGACTTTCGCGTCGATCGACTGGGCGATGTCGCTCGAGCCGCACTGGTTTTCGACGATGTACGGCGTTCTTTTCATCGCGGGACACAGCCTGACGGGCCTGGCATTCATCGTTCTGGTGCTGGTCGCAATCGCGGGGACTCCGCCGCTCGCCGGGTTCGTCGCGCAACGCCACTTTCACGACCTCGGCAAGCTGATGCTCGCGTTCGTCATGTTCTGGGCGTACGTCTCGTTCTCGCAGTACCTGATCATCTGGTCGGGGAACCTGCCGGAGGAGATTCCCTGGTACCTGCGACGGCTCCAGGGCGGGTGGGGCTGGGTCGGGGCGGCGCTCGTCCTGTTCCACTTCGTCCTCCCCTTCCTGCTCCTGCTGCCGGC
>DASUAD010000303.1:0-2680 GCA_035763965.1 Thermoanaerobaculia bacterium
CGGACGTCTTTCCAGAGCTCGAGAAGGAGTTCGGCCTCGGCATGACGACGCCGCGCGAGGCCGCGAGGCTCATGCAGCTCATCGCGCAGGGCAAGGTCGTCAGTCGAGCGATCTGCGACGAGATGCTCGGCATCCTGCGCAAGCAGCAGGACCGGGCGATGATTCCCAGGCTTCTCCCCTTCGAGCGCGACCGCATCACTGTCGCCAACAAGACCGGGTGGGACGAAGAGAAGAACGCGGATGCGCGCGGGTTCAAGGGCGACGTGCGCAGCGACGCCGCGTACGTCGAGACCCCGAAGTCGCGCTACGTGATCGCGATCTGTGCGCGACGGGTCCGCGACAAGAGTCCTGGCGTCGACAATGCGGCGCTCATCACGGGCGCCCGGCTCTCGCGGATGATTTACGACTACTTCAACGTCGCCGGCCCGGCCAATTCACCTCAGGCCGTCCACCAGAATTAAGTCACTCAATATCCGTCGATACGTGTAGGCGTAGTGTTGCCCGTCAGGTGTGATCTGAATCGCAACACTTGGAGAGAGGCCGGCGGCGTCGCTCGGCCTGAGCTCCTTCCACGGTCCCCGGCGGCCGGATTCGAGGTCGATCCGTTCGATCACGGCGAAGGTGGGCTGTAAACGGGCGACGAAGAGTCGCCGGCCGTCCGAAGAGAAGCGAAGGGGCAAATCACCCGACTCGAGCGCCGGCACGGACCTCGGCGCGCCTCCCGAGACAGGATACAGGCGCGGCACGCCGTCGGGACCCACCGCCGCGACATGGTTCCCATCTGGCGAAACCGCGATACCGCCGCCGGTGCCCCTGACACCTTCTTGCGAAATGGGCCGGAGGCTCTTCCCTTCCCAATCGCCGACGTAGAGCCGCGCACCGCGCTTTCCCTCTCTCCCGAGGAGCAAGAGTCGACGATCGTCCGGGGAGGAGCGTGCCGCGAGAAACGAATGGTCTCCGGGATAACGGACTTCTCTCATTTCGCCGGCGCCGGTCGGCAGCAGGGTGAGACGTCTTCCGTCATACGAAAGCGTGACCGCCCACTTCCCGTCGGAAGAGAGCGCCGCTCCCCACCCTTCGCCGAGACGCACCGCGGGAGAGCCATCGGTCTTGCGCTTGTACACGGCCCCTTTCAGCCCGCCGCCGGCGCCCTGCTCGCTCAAGAGGAGCGTCGTCCCGTCGGTCGAGAGGTCTGCCGCGCGCGACTCGTCGAGCCAGGACAGGTCGCGCTCCGTTTGATCGCCCGGACCGACACCGAGGATTCCGAAGCGCCTTACGATGGTGCAAACGAGCAGCCGGCCATCCCTGGAGACGTCGTACAGTCGCGTTCGGGCGGAGGTCGCGTAGAGAAGTCGCTGCCTGCCGGCAAGCGTGACGGCATAGAGACCGGTCCCGTTGCCGTCCCGGAGGGAAGCGGCGAACCAGAGCTCGCCGCCGCCCGGAGCCCACGCGAGCCCGCCCAAGAAGTCGAAGTTGGAAGTCAGTTTCGTCGTCTGTCCGGAAAGATCCGTCACGGCGATCCCACCACCGGTGAGGCCGGCGTCCGGACCCTCCACGAAGGCGATCCGATCAGCCCGAGGAGAGAAGCGAGGATTCCCGAGCTTGGCCGAGAAGGGAACCTCCAGGAGAACCTTCCCCGGGGGATATTCGAGTCGTCTTCGCTCCCCGACCTCGCGGACGACGGCGAGGCCCGCTCCGTCGGGAGACCAATCCGCCCCCTGGACGTGCTCGTGAACATCGCGGGGTGCGCCGCCGCCGAGGGGCGCGACCGCAAGCGTCCCGCCGGGAGAGTACCCGGTCGTCACCGGCCGCAGCAAGAATGCCATCTCTCCGCGAGAGGACACGGCGACCAGGACCGCGCTCCCGAGGCCGAGCGGCCGGGACTCTGGCGCCCCGAGCCGCGTCGTGAAAAGCTCGGGAGGTTTTCCGTCCCAGGATGCGTCGTAGACGATCGTCTGTCCGTCGGCGGAGAAGCGCGCGGCGGTGACGTGGCCGCGTCGGAAGGTCAGCCGGTGGAAGGATGGAGAAGGCCGATCACCGGTGTGCCGACTCACAACGTATCCGACACCCAATACAGCGAGCACGGACACGACCGCGATCGCGGATGCTGCTCGCCGCTTATTGCGAGTTGAAGCAGGAGAGACCGCCTGGACGGCAGAAACATCCGAAAGGTGATCTCGAACCCTCCCGAGTTCCCGGGCAAGATCCTCGGTCGACGCATAGCGCTCCCTCGGATCCTTGGCGAGGCATTGTTCGATCACCCAGCGAAGCGGGACGGGAACTTTCGGGTTGACCACTGCGATCGGTTCGGGCTCGTCCTGGATGATCGCGGCGAGCGTCTGCGCAGCGGTGGCGCGGCGGAAGGGTCCCTTGCCGGTCGCCATCTCGTAGAGGAGCGAGCCGAAGGAGAACTGATCCGAGCGGAAGTCGACGGGGTGTCCGCTGGCCTGTTCCGGAGACATGTAGCCCACCGTCCCCATTACGATGCCGGGGGTCGTGCCTGCCGAAATGGTCGGACCCTGAGTGGGCTGGCCGCCGTCCTGATCCGGGCGAGTGAGCTTGGCCAGGCCGAAGTCCAGGATCTTGACCAGTCTCTCCTTGGTTACCATCACGTTCTCGGGCTTCAGGTCCCGGTGGACGATCCCCGCTGAGTGCGCCCGCGCCAGACCGTCGGCAATCT
>DASUAD010000304.1:0-3365 GCA_035763965.1 Thermoanaerobaculia bacterium
CGACCTGGAGATAGAGCTTCAGCCGAGTGAACCCGCGCGCGAACACGAGACGCGCCTTCTCGCGCAGCATCTCGTCGCTGACCTTCTTGTTGACGTGGCGGCGAAGCCGCTCGTTCCCCGCCTCCGGCGCGATCGAGAGGGCGCGCTCGCCCTGTCGCGCGAGGACTTCGAGGATCGAGTCCTCGATCGCGTCGATCTTGATGGAGGAAAGCGCGATGTGGTATCCGAGCGCCGCGAGCCCGCGGAGGATCTCCTCGATCTGAGGGTGGTCGCAGACGGCCGTCGCGATCAGGCCCGTGCGGTCGGTCAGGGGTCGCGCTTCCCGCGCGACCTTCAGGATCGCCGCAGCGGGATACTGCTTGATCGGCGCCATCGCGTAGGCCGCCCAGCAGAAGCGGCACATCTCGGTGCACCCCCGTGAGATTTCGATCAGAAGCTTGTCGGCGAGCTCGGTCCGTGGCGTCAGGATCGTCGAGTGCGGCACCTCGAAGTCCGGACGGATCTCCTTGCGCGACATCGGCTGCTGGATCACGATCCGCGAGCTCTCCGCCGCCTCCGCGCGGGGGCCGTGCAGCGCCGGGACGAACAGGCCCGGAACGTGCGCCGCCTCCTCGAGGAAGGCCTGCCGGTCGAGCCCGCGACGGGCGAGCTCCGAGATCCCCGGCACCAGCCGTTCTCCGTCGCCGAGCGCGAAGACGTCCACGAAGGGGACGAGCACGGCCGGGTTCATGCGCGCGATGTCCCCGCCGACGAGCAGGATGGGATGGCGCTCGTCGCGCTCTTCACGGCGGAGCGGAACCCGGGCCGCCCGGAGGGTTCGCAGGATGTTGACGACGTCCATCTCCCACGAGAGCGACCACGCGAGCAGTCCGAACTCCGAGAGAGGCGTGCCGGTCTCGAAAGTGACCGCCGGCTCCCCTTCCTCGTGGAAAAAACGTTCGCAGACGAAATCCGGAATCCGGTTGAACAGCCGGTAGACCCACTGGAAACCGAGGTTCGACATTCCGATCTCGTACGAGTTCGGGAACCCGAGCGCGATCCGATAGGCGCCGAAACGGTTCGGCTCCTCGGTGAACCGTTCGAGTCGGGCGAGCTCCTGTCGACGCGCGGTCGTTCTCATCGGAACCGCTGATGATACGTCATGGGGACAGGGCCCGCCGGACGCGCACCCCTCTCAGCGGTTTCCTCCGATGCGCGCCGCCGTCGGCGCGACGGGCACGGCGCGCAGCCGGAAATCGACCTGCATCGGCTCCTTCGCGCGAATCGGTCCGATCGACGGATCGCGCATGCCGTAGTCCTTCCAGTTGAGGGGAAACGATCCGGCAATCTCGATGTGATCCGCGAAGACGAATACGTCGACCGGAAGCTGAACGCGCGCCGGCCGGCCGTGCACGGTCAGATCGCCGGCGACCTGCACGGTGAAGTTTTCTCCGGGACGCAGGCGCGAGAGGTCTCCCGTGAACCGCACGAGCTCGAAGACGATTTCCGGATAACGGGCCGTCTCGAGAATCCGGCCGCGCAGGCGGTTGTCACGGCGCCGGTTTCCGGTTCGAATGGCCGCCGCCGGCACCACGATCCGGCTCTTGACGTCCCATGCTCCCGACGGCAGCAAATTCGCTTCGATGGTGCCGCGAAAAATCGGCACCTCTCCCCTCACGGTCTCGAGCGTCGACGGCAGCTGCCATTTCACCGTCGATCCCGCAACCTCGATCTTGTAGACGAGCGGCCGGCGTTGTTCCTGCGCGCTCGCGACTCCGAGCGCGGCTGCCAGCAGCCCCACGATCCACGCGGACTTCCTCACCTACGACGCCTTTCGTTTCCCGTTTTCCGTTTCCTGTTTCGCGCCTTGTGTACGCGAACCCCGAACGCCCAGTCGGCCACATTTGTTCCGGTCGGGCCCGTCCGGATGAGCCCGCCGGCCCGCACGAAGAGCAGCTCCGTATCGTGCCGCAGGAGCGCCCGGCGCGGGTCGAGACCGAGCCGGCGGGCCCGCCGGAGGGTGGAACCCTCGACGACCGCGCCGGCGGCACGAGAGGATCCGTCCCGGCCATCCGACCCCGCAGCGAGAAGCGCCGCGCCGGGGTCGCCGTCGAGCTCGCGAGCGGCGGCGAGCGCGACCTCCAGGCTGCGGCCGCCTTTCCCGTGCACCCGGGGAAGCGACACGGTCGCTTCCCCGCCGGCGAGGAGAGCTTCACCCGGACGGAGGCGCCTCAGGGCGCGACCGAGGCGCCGTCCGATCTCCTGCGCCTCCCCTTCGATTCTCGCGCGGCGTGTGAGCGGGGAGAGCCCGAGTCGGTGCGCTTCCCGCTGCGCGCCGGCGAGGCCATCCCGGTTCGATGCGACGACGCGGGTGAGATCGCCGCGGCGTTTCCGGATCGTCGGCCCGGAGCCGACGATGGACGGCCGATCGCCCGGAACGTCCGACATGACGAGCGTGACCAGCCGGGCCCGGGTCGAGCGGCCGAGTTGTCCTCCCTTGATGGCCGAAAGCGAGATGCGCAGGCGGTTGACTTCCCCGATCGGTGCGCCGGCCCGGACGAGCCGGTCCACGGCGCGGATTTTTCGGGGCAGCGTGAGTCCGGGCCGGGGCAGGCACAGCAGTGAGGAGGAACCCCCCGAGACCAGACACAGGACGAGGTCGCCGGGGCCGAAACGCGAGAAAAAGCGGAAGGCGGCGAGCGCAGCGCGGATGCTCGAGGCGTCCGGGGTCGGATGAGCGGCGAAGATCACGCGGACGCCGGGTCCGGGCCGGGGCGCCGGAAAGCCGCGCGGGAGGACGACGAGACCGTTGCGTCCGGGTTTCCGGGCCGCCTCGAACATGCCGGTTGCCCCCTTCCCGACGGCGAACACGCCCACCCGTCCGGCGCGGGCGAGCGCGAGCTTGATCTCGGGCCGCGAAAGCGCCGACCCGACGGCCCGCCGCGCGTCGACGGCCGCGAGCGCCGCCCGGTAGAGCCCTCGAAGAATGGTTTCGGCGGGTCGGCTCATCCAAACGTCATCTTCCTCCGTATTAGGATGTGCGTCCCGGGCTGGGCCGGGACGACCGAGAATAAGGAGACGACATGAAGAAACTCGTAACCCGCATCCTGTTCGCCGCCCTCGTCGTGAGCGTGGCGTCGTTCGCCTTCGCCGGCGACATGGCGGACGGCTCGTGGACGGGCGTGATCACCGACACCAGCTGCGGCGAGAAGGGCGCCAAGGCCGGTCATGCCGATTGCGCCGCCAAATGCGTCAAGGAACACGGCGCGAAGTACGCCCTCTACACGCCGGCCGACAAGCAGGTGTGGGTCCTGTCCAACCAGGAAGAGGCCGCGAAGATGGCCGGCAAGGAAGTCGTCGTGAAGGGGAAGGCGGACGCCGCGAAG
>DASUAD010000305.1:0-2886 GCA_035763965.1 Thermoanaerobaculia bacterium
CGCGGGCCCGGTGGAGGTGCGGCGGGCTTTCGATCTCGTCTCCCAGGCGGCCGCCGGGCTCGCCGCGGCGCACGAAGCCGGAATCGTGCATCGTGACGTGAAGCCCGAAAACCTGATGGTCAACCGGAGCGGCCAGCTGAAGATCATGGACTTCGGGCTGGCGAAGGTCGTCGAGCGGCAGACGGCTCCGCTCCTCCAGAGCAGCATCGCGACGGTCGCGGATACCCCCCGCGCGACCGCGGGCACCGGCACCGGCGTGATTCTCGGAACGGTTTCCTACATGTCGCCGGAGCAGGCGCAGGGGCGTCCGGTGGACCACCGCACGGACGTGTTCTCGCTGGGCCTCGTCCTCTACGAGGCCCTGACGGGCGTCCGGCCTTTCTCCGGCAGGAGCGCGGTCGAGACGCTTCACGCCATCATCAACGAGGAGCCGGTCTCGGCCGTCGAGCGCAACCCGCGGGTTCCGCCGGAGGCGGTCGAAATCCTGGCGAAGGCGCTCGCGAAGGATCCCGCGGAGCGCTACCAGCACGCCGCCGACTTCGCGCTCGACCTGCGCCGCGCGGGTCGCCTCGTCGAATCGGGAATGTCGAGGCCCGGATTCCGCGTCACGCCGACGCCGGCCGCCTCCCGGAGGCTGCCACTCCTGCTGGCCGGCGGACTGCTCGCCGCCGCCGCGCTCGCCGCGGGCGCTTGGTACCTGGGCCGTTCGGGTGCGCGGCCTTCCGGAGCGGACCTCGCCGACGTGTCGCTCACACCGTTGACGACCGACCCCGGCTACGAGGGGGAGCCGACGTTCTCGCCCGACGGCGAAACGATCGCGTACGTCTCGGACCGGACCGGCAACTTCGAGATCTTCCTGAAGCAGGTCTCCGGCGGACCCGACGTCAACATCACCAACAACCCCGCGGACGACGTGCAGCCGGCGTTCTCCCCCGACGGCAAGCAGATCGCGTTCATCTCCACGCGGGAGAGCGCGAAACAGCTCAATTACGAGATTTTCTACGTCCCACCGACCGGCGGCGACATCTGGGTGATGCCGGCGCTCGGCGGAAGCCCGCGCCGGATCGCGGAGTCCGGAAACTTCCCCTCGTGGTCTCCCGACGGTTCCTCGCTCGTTTTCACGGGCGGCGGCGAGGACACTAAGAAGATCTACCGGGTTTCCGCCGCGGGAGGAGAGGTCCGTGATATCCCCCTCCGGCCGCCGGAGGGAACGCCGCGGTCTCGCTTCCTGCTCCATCCGACCGTCTCGCCCGATGGTAAGTGGATCCTCGTTCAGGCGGACCGGGACCGGGTCATGACGGCCCCGAGCGCGGGAGGTGTCATCCAACTCCTCTGCCGGGGGGTCCGGCCGACCTGGGCCCCCGACGGCCGTGCGGTCATCTACTCGAGCGCGGAGGCGGGGAAGAACCTTTCGCTCTGGAGGATTCCGTTCGACGGGACGAGCGGCCGTGACGGCGGCCGGGCCGAGCCGATCACGGTCGGACGCGGCGTGGACACGCAGGCGACGATCTCGAAGAAGGGTAGCGAGATCGCGTTCACCGCCTTCGAGCAGACTTTCAACCTCGAAACGATCCCGATCGACGCCGAGACCGGCCGGGTGACCGGAAGCCCGAAGGCGCTGACGGCCGGGAGAAACGACATCGATCGGTCGATGTTTTCCCCGGACGGCCGGTCCGTCGTGTACTCGAACCGCGGCCGGATCTGGAGGCTCGACCCGGGACAGGCGGCGTATCCGCTCACGAACGACCCGGCGTTCCAGGACAACCAGCCGAGGTGGTCGCCCGACGGCCGGTCGATCGCGTTCGATCGGACTCCGGCCGGCGACCCGACCGGCAACGCTGTCTGGGTGATGGCGGCCGATGGCGCGAACCCGCGAAAGCTCATCGAGAAGGCCCGGGCTCCTTACTGGATGCCGGACAGCCGCGGGATCACCTACGGCTCTCGGACCGACGACCACCTGCATCTCTTCGACATCGCCACGCGGCGGTCCCGGCGCGTCACCGACGAGCCGACGCGAGCGCCGCTGCACGTCACGAGCCCCGACGGCAAGTGGATCGTCTATCAATCGTCGGCCAACCCGACCACGTCGATTCACGCACGCGCGCTCGAGGGCGGGCCGACCCGAGTCGTTGCGGCGACGCCGCACCAGTCCAACGGCCATCCGATGGTCTCGCCGTCGGGGAACTGGCTCTACTACCAGGCCGACCACAAGAACGTGTACAGGGTTCCGGGACCGGCCCAGGGGTGGCGCAAGGCGGAGCCGGAGAAGATCACGAACTTCCCGGAGTCCGGGCTCTTCATCGAGGACCCGCGCATCTCCATGGACGGGAAGCAGCTCATCTACTGCCGCGGGAAGATCACCGGGGACCTCTGGCTGTTGAGGTTCGGCGCAGGTTCCGCGAAGTAGTCGTACCCGACGCCCGCCGGTCGCGCTCTGCGGTCTTACGCCGCGGAGCACCTGGTGACGGAGGTCGTGCGTCTTGTATGTTCTACGCCAAAACCGTGGTCTGTCCCCGGTTTCCGCCCCAAAACCGTGGTCTGTCCCCGGTTTCCGCCGGTTTCCCGAGTCAGGCGCCGGCGGCGACCTCGGTCGTGGACGTGCGCGCGGCCAGCACGACGCCGGCCAGAATGAGCGCGCCCCCCGCGAACGTGCGCACGGGCAGCCTCTCGCCGAGCACGATGGCGCCGAGGACGACGGCGATCATCGTGTCGACGAGCGGGATCGTGGAGACGACCGAGATCGGGACCCTCTTGATCAGCCAGAAGAGACCCGCGAACGTGAGGGCGGTCCCGAACACGGCCAGGTAGACGAGTGAGCCGACGGCCGCCGGCGTCCACTGCGCGGGCCGGCCGCGCTCGATGACGGCGGCCAAAGGCAGGAGGAAC